>DASRJF010000398.1:0-4276 GCA_035649615.1 Planctomycetota bacterium
GGCGTACCACGTGGCGGCCCTCCAGGTCCGGCAGGGGCCGGGGAGCGTCCTCAAGTCGCACTCGATCGCGCTCGGCGCGGCGATCTCGCGGAACGACGCGGCGTCGGAGCTCGCGGGCGAAGGCGCGGAGGCGACCTTGAACGGCCTCTTCGAGGGGACCGGACACCAGGTCGTGGACAACCACACGACGATCGACCACGTCGCGCCCCACACGACGAGCCGCGAGCTGTACAAGGGCATCCTGGGCGGCCAGTCGCGGGGAGTCTTCGACGGCCGGATCATCGTGCGGCCCGCGGCGCAGAAGACGAACGCGATGCAGGCGAGCCGCAACCTCCTGCTCTCGAAGGACGCGCTCGTCAACACGAAGCCCCAACTCGAGATCCTGGCGAACGACGTGAAGTGCAAGCACGGCGCGACGGTCGGGCAGCTCGACGAGAACGTCCTCTTCTACCTGAGGTCGCGCGGCATCGGACTCGCCGACGCGCGGCGGCTCCTCATCCACGCGTTCGCGGGCGAGATCCTCGACCAGGTTTCGGTGGAAGCCGTGCGCAAACAGCTCGGCGGCTGTCTTTTCATGATGGCGAACTGAACGAGGCTGCAAGGCTTCAAGGCTCCAGGGCTTCGCCGCCTTGAAGCCTCGGAGCCTTGGAGCCTTGGAGCCTTGAAGCTTGGATATGGGAACCGCAACTGCGTTTGATGTCCGCAAGGTTCGATCGGAGTTTCCGATCCTGTCCCGGAAAGTCCGGGGCAAGCCCCTCGTCTACCTCGACAACGCCGCGACGACCCAGAAGCCGCGCGTCGTGCTCGACGCGATCCGGAATTATTACGAGACGCTCAATTCGAACATCCACCGGGGCGTCCACCACCTGAGCGAGCTGGCGACGAAGGCGTACGAAGACGCGCGGCTCAAGGCGCGCGCGTTCCTCAACGCCGCCGACGCGCGGGAGATCGTCTTCGTACGGGGCGCCACCGAGGGAATCAACCTCGTCGCGCACTCGTTCGGACGGACGTACCTCCGGCCGGGGGACGAGGTCCTGGTCACGGCGATGGAGCACCACTCCAACATCGTCCCGTGGCAGATGCTTCGCGACGAGCGGGGCATTGTCCTCAAGGTCGCGCCGATCGCGGACGACGGGTCGCTGATCCTCGACGAGTTCGAGAAGCGGCTCTCGCCCAAGACCAAACTCGTCGCGGTCGCCCACGTTTCGAACGCGCTGGGGACCGTAAACCCGGTGAAGCGGATCGTCGAGAGGGCGCACGCGCGGGGCATCCCCGTGCTCGTGGACGGCGCGCAGGCGGCGCCCCACCTGAAGATCGACGTCCAGGACCTCGGGTGCGACTTCTACGCGCTCTCGGGCCACAAGGTGTACGCGCCGACGGGGATCGGCGTCCTGTACGGGAAGGCGCACCTCCTCGAGGAGATGCCGCCGTACCAGGGCGGCGGCGAGATGATCTTGTCGGTCACGTTCGAGAAGACCGTCTACAACCGGATCCCGCACAAGTTCGAGGCGGGCACGCCGAACATCGAAGGCGTGATCGGCCTCGGGGCCGCGATCGACTACCTGACCGGACTCGGTCTCGACGCGGTCGCGGCGCACGAAGAGGCGCTCCTCGAGCACGGCACGAAGGTCCTGTCCGCGGTGAAGGGCCTGAGGATCATCGGGACCGCGCCCGAGAAGGCGGGCGTGATCTCGTTCGTCCTCGGCGACATCCACGCCCACGACATCGGGACGATCCTCGACCGGGAGGGCATCGCGATCCGGACGGGCCACCATTGCGCCCAGCCGGTGATGGACCGGTTCGGCGTCCCGGCGACGGCGCGCGCCTCGCTGGGCGTGTACAACACGACGGAAGATCTCGACGCGCTTGCGGCCGGATTGCGGCGCGTCGAGGAGGTGTTTGGATCTTGAGTATGGAAGGCATCAAGTATCAGGTAGCCGGCATCAGGGGAGCTCATTCCCTGCTGCCTGCTGCCTGCTACCGGATGCGGGACTTCAAATGAACGGCGACGACCCGATCGGAGCGCTCGACGAGCTCTACCAAGAGGTCATCCTCGACCACTACCGGAAGCCCCGGAACTTCGGGATGCTCCGGGGTGCGGACCGGAAGGCCGAGGGGCACAATCCCTTGTGCGGCGACAGGATCTCGCTCCAGGTGCGCACGAAGGCGGACGTGATCGAAGATATCAAGTTCGACGGGAAGGGGTGCGCCATCTCAACGGCGAGCGCCTCGATGATGACGGAGGCGGTGAAGGGCAAGTCGCGCGCGGAGGCGGAGGCGCTGTTCGACAAGTTCCACGCGCTCGTGACGGGCGGAGGCAACGGGGGCGACCTGGGCAAGCTCGCGGCGTTCGGCGGGGTGAGCGAGTTCCCCCTGCGGGTGAAGTGCGCGTCGCTGGCGTGGCATACGCTGAAAGCGGCGCTGGAAGAGTCTGGAAGCACGATATCGACTGAGTAAAGGAGTTCTGAGTTCAAGGTCCAAGGTTATCCAAGGTCCCGAGTCCGGCGTCGACGTTGGAGCGTGGACCCGTTTGAGTGAGGAGTCCTGGATTCAAAGTCCAATGTGATCCAAGGTCCGGAGTCCGGCGTCGACGTTGGACCGTGGACCCCATTGAGTGAGGAGTCCTGAATTCAAAGTCCAAAGTGATCCAAAGTCCGGAGTCCGGCGTCGACGTTGGACTTTGGACCCCGGATCACCTTGGACCTTGAACATTGGACCTTTAAAGGAGAGTGACATGGCTTTGCCCCCGATTTATCCGCCCGACGCGGTCGTGCCGTTCCGCGAGGAGCTCACCGCGGTCGGATTCGAAGAGCTGAAGACGCCCCAGGAGGTCGATGCGGCCGTCCAATCGACCAAGGGCACGCTGTTGTGCGTCATCAATTCCGTCTGCGGGTGCGCGGCCGGCAGCGCGCGGCCCGGCGTCGGGATGGCGCTCCAGAACAAGGTGATCCCCGACAAGCTCGTGACGGTCTTCGCGGGGATGGAGCGCGAGGCGGTCGACCGCGTGCGCCAGCTCCACGCCGACGCCGCGCCGCCGTCGTCGCCCTCGATGGTCCTCTTCAAGGACGGCGAAGTGGCCGCCATGTTCCCGAGGTCGGAGATCGAGGGCCGCTCGCCTCAAGAGATCGCGGAAGGGCTCGTCGAGGTCTTCAACGAGCACTGCACGAGGAAGGGTCCTTCAATCCCGGCGGAGGAGCTCGCCAAGCTCCGGCACATCAAGATGTGCGGATCGCAGATCCCGAGATTCAAAGGCTAGGAGAGTATCCGGCAGCCGGCATCCCGCATCCAGGATGCCGAATGCCGGATGCAGTCCACATGAGAGAACCCATCGCGTTGAAACGCGACGTCGACGCCATCCAGATCCCCTACGGCGAGCACGTGAAGCTGCCGGCGGGGACGATTGTCACGATCCACCAGGTGCTCGGCGGCAACTTCACGGTCGTGACCGAGCGGGGCCACATGGTGCGGATCGACAGCTGGGATGTCGAGGCGCTCGGCGAGGCGGGGAAGCTCGCGCAGAAGGACGCCGCGTACACGCCGCCGCCGAAGGCGGATCCCCAGGCGCCCGTCACGAAGGAGGGCGTCGTCAAAGCGGTGTGGGACCAGCTCAAGACCTGCTACGACCCCGAGATCCCCGTCAACGTCGTCGAACTTGGCCTGGTGTACGAGGTCCTGGTCGAGCCGCATCCGAGCGGCGAAGGATTCGCCGTGGACGTGAAAATGACGCTCACCGCCCCCGGATGCGGGATGGGCCCGGTGCTCCAGATGGACGCGGTCGCGAAGCTCAATTCGATCCCCGGCGTGAAGCGGGCGAACGTCGAGATCGTCTTCGACCCGCCGTGGGACCGCGAGATGATGTCGGACGCGGCCAAGCTCCAGTTGGGAATGATGTGAATAACGGACGCCGCATCTACCTCGACCACCACGCCACCACGCCGCTCGATCCGCGCGTCTTCGAGGCCATGAAGCCCTGGCTGACCGGGAAGTTCGGCAACGCCGCGAGCCGCGAGCACGACTTCGGACGCGAGGCCGCCGACGCCGTCGAAGCCGCCCGCGTCCAGGTCGCCGGGCTCATCAATTGCGACGAGTCCGAGATCGTCTTCACGAGCGGGGCGACGGAGAGCGACAACCTCGCGATCAAGGGGATCAAGGGACCGCGCAACAAGATCGTGACGGTCGCCACGGAACATCCGGCCGTCCTCGATTCCTGCGCCGCCGTCGAGCGCGCCGGGAACATCAAGGTCGCCCGCCTGGGAGTCGGCCTCGACGGCCTGAT
>DASRJF010000399.1:0-2848 GCA_035649615.1 Planctomycetota bacterium
AACACCCGGTGCACCCGGAACGGGTCGTCCGGTCCGTCGCGACTGATCAGCGCCACGTCGTTCGCCTCGAATTCCAGCGGCTTCCAATCCGCCTGCAACTTCTGCGCGAGGTCCGGCGGCCCCTGGCCCACGCTGAGGTGCGGGCGGAAGCCCCCCGCGTGTCGCGACACGTCGTCGCAGTGGGGAAACCACCGCTGCAGCTCCGCCTGGAGCGACATCACCGGCTCCGCCGGCTCCGGATCGAGCCACGCCGTCTTCGGCCCCGGGAAGTAATCGAAGCGCGCCAGCCAGACGTGGAACGGCGGGACCCTCGCGCAGGCCCCTTCGATCTTCCCCGCGGCCTCGGCGAACCGGTCCGCCGGAAAAAACGGGAAGAGCAGCGTGATGTGCGGCATCCATCGATGCACGTGCGGGTCGCGCTCGCGGCGGATGGCCTGGATGGGCTCCCAGATGTCCTGGGGCGGGATGAGGACGACGGCCGAGTGCGGGGTCTTCGGGTGGCGTTGCGGGATCATCGGCGAGTCCTGGGTCCTGCGTGCTGAGTCCTGGGTTCGTCCGAAGTCCTGAGTCCTGGGTCTGTCCTCCGTCCGGACCTGGGACGGACATCGGTCACAGGACCGGCTCAGAACCAGGGACTCATTTCAGCAAAGTTCGGGCGATCACCATTCGCTGGATCTCCGAGGTCCCCTCGTAGATCTCGGTGATCTTCGCGTCGCGGAAGTACCGCTCGACGCTGAATTCCTTCACGTACCCTACGCCGCCGTGGATCTGCACGGCCTCCGAGGCGTGGCGGTTGACCATGTCCGCGGCGAAGAGCTTCGCCATGGAGGCCTCGACCACGTGCGGCTTCCCCTCGTCGCGCAGGCGCGCCGCGCGCAGGACCAGGTACCGGGCCGCGTCGATGTCGGTCGCCATGTTCGCGAGCTTCCACTGGATCGCCTGGAACTCGCCGATCGGCTTGCCGAACTGGCGGCGCTCCTTCGCGTACTTGATCGACGCGTCGAGGCAGGCCTGCGCGATCCCGACCGCCTGCGCCGCGATCCCGATGCGCCCGCCGTCGAGCGTGACCATCGCGACCTTGAATCCCTCGTTCTCGCCGCCGACCAGGTTCTCCAGCGGCACCTGGCAGTCCTGGAACGCGAGCTCGGTGGTCGTCGATCCGCGGATCCCGAGCTTGGATTCGTGCTTGCCGACGACCAGGCCTTTCGCGGTCCGCTCGACGAGGATCGCGCTGATCCCCTTCGTCTTGAGCGCCGGATCGGGATGGGTGCGCGCGAACACGATGAAGATGTCGGCGATGCCGCCGTTCGTGACGAAGTTCTTCGTCCCGTTGAGGACCCAGTGGCCGCCCTTCCTGACGGCGGTCGCCCGCAGCGCGCCCGCGTCGGAGCCGGAGCCGGGCTCGGAGAGCGAGTAGGCGCCGATCCACTCCGCCCGGGCCGCCTTGGGGAGGATCGCCTTCTTCTGCGCGCCGGTCGCGAACCGGATGAGGGGGCTGGCGAAGAGCGAATTGTGGACGGACATCGTCACGCCCGTCGAGGCGCAGGCGCGGTTGACCTCCATCTGGACGAGGGCGAGGCAGAAGTTGTCGAGCCCGCTTCCGCCGTGTTCCTCGGGGATGAGCATGCCCATGAACCCCAGCTCCGCCATCTGGGAGAGGACCTCGCGGGGGATCGACCCGGTCCGGTCGAATTCCGCGGCGCGGGGCCTGAGGACGCGGTCGGCGAAGTCGCGGGCGGTCTGCTGGACGAGACGTTCGTCTTCCGAGAGGTCGAAGTTCATCGGGGAGGGCAGGATAGCGCGGGAGCCGGGATCAGACAAGCTCAAGGGTGAAGGCGAGGCCGTTGCCGCCGCCCATGCACAGCGTCGCCAGTCCGCGCTTCACCTTGCGGTCCTGGAGGGCGTGGATCAGCGTGACGACGATGCGCGCGCCGCTGCAGCCGATGGGGTGTCCCAGCGCGACGGCCCCGCCGTGCACGTTGACGCGGGCGGCGTCGAGCTTCATCTCGCGGATGAGCGCGACGGTCGATCCCGCGAACGCCTCGTTGATCTCGACGAGATCGGCGTCCCCCGGCTTGAAGCCGGTCTTCTTCTGGAGGTTCTTCACGGCCTCGAGCGGCGCGGCCATGACCCACTTCGGCTCGACGCCGCCGGCCGCGTAGCCGGTGATCCGGGCGAGGGGCTTCGCCTTCCGCCGCGCGACCTCATCGCCCGACATCAGGACGAGCGCCGCGGCGCCGTCGTTGACGGTCGACGAGTTCCCCGGCGTGACGAGGCCGCCCAGCTTGAACGCGGGCTTCAGCTTCGCGAGCTTGTCGAGCGAGGCGTCGTCGCGCGGCCCCTCGTCGTTCTCCACGAGCTTCGCGTCGCCCTTCGGTCCCTTCGCCTCGACGGGGACGATCTCGCGCCGGAACTTTCCCTCGCGGATCGCGGCCGACGCCTTGCGGTGGCTTCCGAGCGCGAACTCGTCCATCTCGGCGCGCGACACGCCGAACTTCTCCGCGACGAGTTCGCAGGTGACGCCCATGTGGAAGTCGTTGTACCCGTCCCACAGGCCGTCGAGGATCATCGCGTCGATCATCTTCGAGTGGCCGAGGCGCGACCCGCGGCGCGCGTCGGGCAGCAGGTACGGGGCGTTCGACATGCTCTCCATCCCGCCCGCGGCGACGATGTCGAGGTCGCCCGCCTTGATCGCCTGGGCGCCCGCGATGACCGCGCGGAGGCCGGAACCGCAGACCTTGTTGACGGTGACGCTGCCGACGGACGGCGGGAGGCCCGCGTAGATGGCCGCCTGTCGGGCGGCGTTCTGGCCGAGCCCGGCCTGGAGGACGCACCCCATGATGCACTC
>DASRJF010000400.1:0-9746 GCA_035649615.1 Planctomycetota bacterium
GGGAAGCACCCAACGCCGGTAGGCCCAGACGCAGATCACCGAGAACCCGCACAGGACGACGTTCAGCAGCAGGGCCAGCTGCCACAGGCGGAGACTGAACAGGAAATCGAGCATGAAAGCAAAGTCTACCCGGAACAGGGGGGGAAGGTCAGGGGAACGCGGCGATCTTCAAGGCGAGGGAGCGCCGCCCCACTTCCCCCTGGGATTCCAGCGCTTGGCCGACGGACCTCAGCATCCGGCTACAGAAGCAAGCTCCGCAAACATCTCCACGAATGGGTACACCCGCTGATCCGCGGCATGGTAGCCGAGGGCTTCCGCGCTCTCCCAGTCGAGATGGGGGAGCGGATAGGTGAGCGCCGGCAGGAAGGCGCGTCGCGGGACTCTCCGCCGCGCGCCTTCATTGGACGGCATCGGCTTGAAGCTCGAATCCAGCGGTTCCTTCCGGCCGATCTTCAGCACGAGGTAGGACGCGCGCGTGGCCCACGTCCGGCGCCGGGTAAAAAACCACTCCAGCTCGAAGCCGCCCGCGTGCAGGAGGTTCCGGTAGGTCGCGATCATCCGATCGAACGGCACATTCTCCGGATGGTCCGTCTTGTAGAACGCCCGGCGGCGGGCCAGGTGCGCTTCATCGGGCCGGGGCCACGGATTCCCCGCGATATTCAGGATGAGGATCGAGGAGTCCTTGGCGACCCGGAAGATGTCCGGAAAGAGGTCGAAGTGCTCACAGTGATCTCCGTACACCTGGACCGGATTGTCAACGACCAGCAGGTCGAATCTCCCCGGGGTCCGCTTGAGCTCGTCGAAGGAATCGCCGATCTTCACCTTGGCCTGGGGGAGATTCCGCCTCAGGTCCCGCTCTTTCGTGGCGTCGATTTCCCAGACTTCCAGGCTGGACACCTTTCGCGCGTAGTCGAGCGTGTGCAGGAAGCCGGTGTGCCCGAAGACCTCGAGCGCCGCCAAGTCCCCGGTCCGGACGTTCCTCGTCCGCAGATCCTTGAACGTGCGTTGCGTCGGGCTCAATCCCAACGCGCGACGCAGCGACCAGAGGAGTCTCTTGACGATGAACATGCTTCTCGTGTCCCGAGGGTCCGTGAACGGGAATCTATGTCGCGGGAAGAGGATTCCGGAAGGCGGAATCGCCGGCTTGGGAACCTGCTCTATCCATGAGCCGATTCTTCATTCCTCGGAGCGAGATTATGTAAATCCGGGCGGCTGTGTCCAACGGAATTGCCATTCTTTAACATTCGGGCGCCCCTTCAGAGGGGCGTGGGAATCTCGAGAGCGCTACGGGTCCCAGCCGGAGAGCTCCGACGCCTGCCGGATCCAGCTCGCCAGGAGATCCTCGTCGAGAGGGTCGTCCTCGTGGATGTCTAGGTAGCGCACTCCCTTGTTCTTGGACTCGCCGGGGGGGACAGGACGCAGGGACGTTCCGCGGAAGAAAGCCACCTTGATGTACTTCGTGAAGCAATGGAAGTCGAGGAACCATCCCCGGCCCTCGATGCCATAGAAGGGTGTGTTCCACTTCACGGCCTTGCGCACGCCGGGCACGGTGCGCACGATCAGCGCGTCGAGGCGGCGCCCGACGTCGCGTTTCCATCCCGGCATGGCCGCGATGTAGGTCTGCACGGGGGCGTCGCCGTCGGCCTTCGCGACCTGGGGGTTGCCGCCCGAAAGGAGGACGGGTTTCGCGGCGGCCTTCTTTGATTTGATGGACGACTTTTTGTCCATGCCGTTCATTCCCTCCGGTTCAGGGCGGCCGCGGCTCGAATGAGCGTCTTGAAGGCGCTCTCATCAAGATCATCACCCTCGTGGATATCGATGGCGCGCCGGGTGTTGCCTTCGAGGCTGGAGTTGAACAGTCTTGACGGGTCCTTGAGCGAAGCGCCCTTGGCGAACGTCACCTTCACGACGCTCTTGTACGTCTCGCCGGTGCAGATCAGTCCGTCGTGAGACCAAACCGGATTGCTCCACTTCCACTCCTCGACCACGCCGGGGTCAGCCTGCTTGATGAGAGCGCGGACATGGGAGAGCGTCTTGCCCCTCCAGTCGTCCAGTTCCTTGATTCTCTCGTCAATCAGCCGGGAAGGGGACTCGCCCTTGGTCGTGGCGCTCTTTTTCATGGTGTCCGCTCCTCACTTGGTCGTCTTCCAATCTTACGAAAGTACCCATTACCCGTTGTAACCCTCGGATTTCAACATCGTACGCATCGATAGGGAGGGTTCGACCGTCGACGGAGTGGGATCGTGGGCGTCGATTGCCGATCGCTGGAACCCTGTCTCGCAGTGTCGGCTGAGTCCGTAACCCGCTCCGCCTGCCGCCCCCTTCGATTCTCTTCCTGGCCGTTTGTTTTAGAGGAGTCACCATGAACTCCATTCGCGCGCTACCTCCCCTCCTCACCGCTTTACTGATCCAGATCGCGGTCCTGCCGGCGTTTGGCGGGCAGGAAGTGACGTTGACGACGTCGGAGGACTTCAGGAAGGGCAACGCAGAAGGGCTCGTGAGCCTCAACGGAAACCAGATCACGCGGACCGCTCTAAGCGCCGGGCCCTTGGGCGCTTTCAACCAAGGCACCGCGTTGTCGACGGCCCAGATTTATCACTCGTCCGTCTATCACAACGGCTACGTGTACACCTTCGGGGGAGGCATTTCCACCGGCCCCTTCCTGGCGGACGTCTACGTGGCGCCCGTGTCGAATGGAACCGTCGGATCGTGGAGCGCGACGCAGGCGTTGCCGACTCCCAACCGCTGGCACGCGTCCGTCACCTGCAACGGGCACGTCTATGTCATCGGCGGAGTCGACGTGGGACCGATCACCACGGCCGAAGTGCGGATGGCGACCTTCAACTCCGACGGGACCATCGCCTCATGGACGACGACCACGGCCTTGCCGTCCGCGCGATACGGCCACTCCGCGGTCGCGTACAACGGATGCATCTTCGTCATCGGAGGCTTGGACGCCGGTTCCGCCCTCCTGGCCGACGCGATCGTCGCGCGCGTCAACGCGGATGGGACGCTCGGCGACTGGACTCCCACCACGTCGATTCCGAGCGCGCGGCATTCCCACGGAGCGGCGGCGGCCAACGGATTCATGTACGTCGCCGGCGGATCCTCCTCGTTCGCTCCCGGCGTGGCCCAGCTCACCGAAGTGTACGTCTCGGCGATCGGGCCGGACGGCACGCTGGGCGCGTGGACGACCACGACTCCCCTGCCTACCGGCCGGGCCAAGCTCTCGGTGGCGGCTCTCGGCGGCCACCTCTACTCCTTCGGGGGTTTCGACGGAAGCGCATATGCCCTGCCCAGTTCCCTCGAGGCCGCCATCGCCGCGGACGGAGAGATCGGCGCGTGGTCGGCAACCCAGGCCATTCCCATCACGCCGGGAATCTACGCGCTGGGACTCGTCGTCGTGGAGAATTCCATCATCACCACGGGGGGCTATGCGTACTCCACCGGCTCTCCCCTCTGGCGCAACGAAGTGCTGGTCACGACTCCCCAGCCGGATTCGGCCTACACGGCGCAGCTGCCGCCCCTGCTGAAGGGGGAATATTCCCGGCTGGTGGACCTCGGTTCGGACCGCCTCGTGAACGGCATCGAGATCAACGGCGTCGCGCCCTCGGGGGGCCGGGTGAGGCTGCAATATCGCCTGGCGTCAACGTCCAACCCGGTGTTGGGGCCCGAGACGGTGGTGGAAACGTTCCCGCTCGGAACCGGGGTTGCGGTCGCGGGGTCGGCTCGGTGGATCTGGTTTCGCCTCACGCTGGACGACAGCGCGCGGACGGATTCCCCGGCCTCATTCACCGCCAGTCCTACGACCGTGTTTGATATCACGATCGGAGGCGTCGCTTCTCCCGACAAGCCGGTCGGGTTCTCTCCCTCGGGACAAGTGGCGGTCGCCACCGCCGGGGGCGGGCCGGTGCGCTTCGAGTGGTCGACGCTGACGCGCAACGGCCTGCCGGTCGCGGGGGCGAAGTACGATCTCGAAGTCTCCCTGGACCCGGCCTTCCTGACCACGCTCCACAGCCTCACGAACCTGGCCGGGACTTCGACGACTCTCGAGATGCCCTTGAATCCTGCGGACGAGGTGTACTCATGGCGCGTGCGGGGCGAGGATCCCTCGATGCCCAACTCGATGTCCGCGTGGAGCGACACGTTGACTTTCACGGTCATCGTGGATGACGGCGTCGATCATGGCTCCGGCGACTGCTCCATCGCCGTCGGGCCCTCGAGCCCCCGCGTGGCCCTCGCGATCCTGGGAGTGCTGATGTTCCTCGGCGCCGGGATCAGAAGCCGTACCCGAGCTTGATGTAGAAGCCGTAGTTGTCGTCCTTCCCCACGGCGTATTCGAGGTTCACGACGATCCCCTCGCGCTTCTTCAGGACGTACTGGACCCCGACGCCGGCGTTGGGAAAGTTCGTGTAGGCTGCGATCAAACGCGACGAAAGCCCCGGCGGGACCCCCGAAAAACAGCGGGGCGCCCGCGACCCGGCGGCGGTCGAACCCGGAAACGATATGATGAGTTCCTGGCCCAGGTAAGGCGGCTTGCCATGTCTGCGTCTCGTCCAAGCTGGATGAATCCGACCGCCCTCGTGTACATCGGCCTGGCCGCGAGCCTGTGCGCCGCCGCTCCAGGCCAGGACCGGCGCCATCTTGGACAGATCGCCTGGGAGCTCGATCCCGCGACAGGGTTGGCCAAGGCGAAGTCGCAACGGATGACCGCTCTGCTCTACTTCACGGCGGATTGGTGAGGGTATTGCCACACCTTGGGCGCGGGCGCGCTCTCCGATCCGCGGGTCGTTCAAGCGTCCGCCAAGGTGATTCCCATCCTCATCGACTGCACCCAGCCGGGCGCCAACCGGACCCTCCTGGACACCTATCAAGTCAGGGGCTTCCCAACCCTTCTCTTCGTCGGGTCTGAAGGAGAACCGTTGGGCAAACCTCCGAGGCGCGACGCCGAAACCCTGGTTCAGCTGATGGATCAACTCGGTCAACAATCCGGCGGATCCAGTTCGAAATGGCCGGCCTTGGTGGTCCTGGCCGCCATCGCGATCCTCGTTCCCTGCAGCCTGGTCCTGGCTTACAAGAAGTGGTTCGCAGGCAACGTAGATGATGAGTCCTGACGGACCGCGACGCTGACGCGGCTCACTCGAGCAGCGCGGGCAACTCCTGCATGCGCGTGAAGACCGCGTGCGCTCCGGCCGCCGCGAGACGACCGGCGTCGACCAGGCCCGCGTAGCCAAACACGGTCATGCCGGCCGCGCGCCCCGCGAGGACGCCGTTCACCGAGTCCTCGATCACCGCGGTCCGCGCCGGCGCCGCCCCCATCTTCGCCGCCGCGTGCAGGAAGACGTCGGGCGCCGGCTTGCCGCGCGCCACCTCGGTGGTGCTGTAGATCCGGCCCGCGAAGAGCGGCAGGAGGCCGGTGCTCCCCAGCGTCGCTTGCATCTTGGAGTGCTCGCCGCTCGACGCCACGCAGTACGGCACCCCGAGCCCCTCGAGCACCGCGCGGATCCCGGGCACAGGCTGCACGCGCTCGCGCATCGCGCGATCGCGGTCGGTGCGATAGGAGTCGAGCGCGCCGGCCGGCACGGGCCGCCCCGCCAATCTTTCGAGGATCGCGACGCACTCGACGAGGCCCCGGCCGAGGAACAGCTCCCGACGTTCGGCGAGCGGAAGCGCGACGCCGAGCGAGCGCATGAAATCACCGAACACCTCTTCGTCGATGCTCTCGCTGTCGACGACGACGCCGTCGCAGTCGAAGATCACCAGGTCGAAGGGTCGCGCCATGAGAGAGGATTACGTTACCTGATCTCCGAGCTGGGCGCCGAGGGCTTCCTCGCTTCCTAGGCTGAGAGCTTGCCCTACCCCCAACCCCATCCCTGTCGTACCCTAGGTTCGTGCTACGGATCGCCCTCGCCGGGCTCCTGCTGTCGCTCCCCCAGGAACCCGCGCCGGTCGAGCTCCACTTCCTCATGTGGAAGCCCCACCAGCGCGAGGCTTGGACGCGGGCGCTCCGCGACTTCGAGAACCTGCATCCCCGCATCCGCGTCCGCGTCGAGGAAGGGCCCCACTCCTCCAGCGAGCTGCACGCGATGCTGGTCACGAAGCTCCGCGCGCGCGACCCGGAGCTCGACCTCTTCCTCATCGACGTCGTGTGGCCTGCCGAATTCGCGGCGGCCGGTTACCTCGACCCGATCGACGACCTCTTCAGCGAGGAGGAGCGGAAGCGGTTTTTCCCGGGTCCGATCGAAGCGGACACCGTCGACGGGCGACTCGTCGCCGCGCCGTTCAACGTCGACGCCGGTCTCCTCTACTTCCGCAAGGACCTTGTGAAGGCCGCGCCCGAGACGTGGAACCAGCTCGCCGAACAGGCCGCCGCGATCACCGCGCGCCACCCGGATCTTTTCGGCTACACCGGACAGTTCGACCGGTACGAGGGCCTCGTCTGCAACCTGATGGAGTTGATCCGGAGCAACGGCGGGCGGATGGCCCCGTCGCTCGATGAGCGCGCCGAGGAGGCGGTGGCGTGGGCCCGCGACCGGCTCATCGGGCCCGTCGCGCCGCGCGCCGTGCTCAACCAGCGCGAGACCGAGTCGCGCGAGATCTTCCTCCAGGGCCACGCGGTCTTCCATCGCAACTGGCCGGAGACGTGGAAGATCGCGAACGATCCCGCGCGCTCCAAGGTCGCGGGCCGGGTCGGGCTCGCCCCCCTCCCCCGCTTCGAAGGCGGCCGCAGCGTCTCGACCCTCGGCGGCTGGCAGCTCGCCATCGCCTCCCACTCCCCGCGCCGGGCCGAGGCGCGCGCGCTCGTCCGGTACCTGGCCGGCTTCGATGTCCAGAAGCGGCTCACGCTCGAGACGTCGCACGGGCCGTCGCTCTCCGCGGTGATGGACGACCCCGACGTCCTCGCGCGGTTTCCCCACTTCGCGGAGATGAAGCGGGTCTTCTTCGCCGCCGAGCCGCGGCCGCGCTCCCCGGACTACGCGGAGCTCTCCGACCGCCTCCAGCAGACGCTCTACGCGAAGCTCACGGGCGCCGAGGACGGCGTCGCCGTCCTGCCGGCGCTGGCCCCGATGGCGGTCCTGGGGCTCCTCGTCTTCTACCTCTCGCGGGGGCGGCGTGCGTAAGCTGGGACCGTGGCTCGCGGCGCCCGCCCTCGTCACGCTGGCGGTCCTCGCGGCCGTCCCGATCGCGGGCGCCCTGTGGCAGTCGCTCTTCCACGAGACGTCCCGCGAGCCCGCCCGATTCGTCGGCCTCGGCAATTACGTCCAGCTCGCGCGCGATCCCGAGGTCCGCAACTCGGTGCTCTTCACGCTCCAGTTCGTCGGCACGTCGGTGGTCCTGGAACTCGTCCTCGGCCTCGCGGCGGCGCTGGTCCTGCATGCGAAATTCCGCGGCCGCGGCCTCGTCCGCGCCGCGGTGCTCGTGCCGTGGGCCATCCCCACCGTCGTGGCGGCGTGGATCTGGCGGTACGTGTTCGACGACTACTCGGGCCTCATGACGTACGCGTCGGACGTCTCGTGGTTCTCGGATCCGTTCTGGGCCCGCACGATCGTGATCGTGGCCGACGTGTGGAAGACGATGCCGTTCACCGCCCTCCTCATCCTCGCGGGACTGCAGACGATTTCGGACGACGTGATCGACGCCGCGCGCATCGACGGCGCGGGACCGTGGCGGCGGTTCGTCCACGTCACGCTGCCGCTCCTGCGACCGGCCCTCCTCGTCGCCCTCCTCTTCCGGACGATGGACGCGTTCCGGGTCTTCGACGCCGTCTTCGTCATGACGCGCGGAAAATCGGGCACGTCGGTGCTGCAGTTCCTGGGCTACAAGGCCCTCTTCGACCAGGGCAACTACGGGAAAGGCGCCGCGATCTCCGCCGTCGTCTTCCTCCTCATCGCGACGATGACGGTCTTCTACGTCCGGTCGGTCCCCTCCCGATTGATGGAGGCCGACCGATGACCCGCGTCGCCGCCGTCGTCCTCGTCGTCTGCTCCGTCGCGCCGTTCGCGTGGTTCGCGTCGGCCTCGTTCAAGGGCCCGCGCGAGATCGCGCAGCGGCGGCCGACGCTCGTGCCCCTGGAACCGACGCTCGACGGGTACCGCGGCGCCGTGGACAAGGGCCTCGCCGGCTGGATGCTCAACAGCCTCATCGTGGCGACGGCGACGACGCTCGTGACGCTGCCGCTGGCGGCGGGCGCGGCCTACGCGCTGTCGCGGACGCGGATGCGCGGCCGCCGGATCCTGCTGGGGCTCGTCCTCGCCGCGTCGATGTTCCCGCAGGTCACGCTCGCCCACACCCTCTACGGCATGCTTCAATCCGCGGGACTCGTGAACACGCGCGCGGGGCCGGTCTTCCCCTACGTCTCGCTGACGCTGCCGCTGGCGATCTGGATCCTGGCGTCCTTCTTCCGGGAGATCCCCGCGGAGCTCGAGGAGGCGGCGCGGATCGACGGCGCCGGGCCGGTCCGGACGCTCGTCCGCGTCTTCCTCCCGGTCGCGGCGCCCGGGGTCTTCACGGCGGCCATCCTGACCTTCATCTACGCGTGGAACGAGTTCTTCTTCGCCCTCGTCCTGCTCACGGGGAACGACGTCCGGACGCTGCCGCCGGGGATCGCCACGATGCCGGGCCAGTACACGTTCCCGTGGGGCGAGATCGCGGCCGCCTGCGTGCTCGCGACGGCGCCGCTCCTCGCGGCGGTGCTCCTCCTCCAGCGCCGGATCGTCAGCGGCCTCACGGCCGGGGCGGTGAAGCAATGAGGCTCGAGGTCCGCTCGGCGCGGAAGCGGTTCGGCGACACCGTCGCGGTCGAGGACGTCAGCCTCCGCGTGGCGGCCGGCGATTTCTGCGTCCTCCTCGGCCCGTCGGGGTGCGGCAAGTCGACGCTCCTGCGCCTCGTGGCGGGACTCGAGGAGGCGACGTCGGGATCGGTCCTGGTCGACGGCGAGGACGTCACGCGGATGGAGCCCGGCGACCGCGACGTCGCGATGGTCTTCCAGAACTACGCGCTCTATCCCCACATGACCGTGCGGCAGAACCTCCGGTTCCCGCTCGAGATGCGGAAAGTCCCCGACGCCGACGCGCGCGTGCGGGAGACGGCGGACCTGCTCCGCATCGGCGACCTGATGGAGCGGCTCCCGCGCGAGCTGTCGGGAGGCCAGCGCCAGCGCGTGGCGATCGGCCGCGCGATCGTGCGGAGGCCGAAGCTCTTCCTCTTCGACGAACCGCTCTCCAACCTCGACGCCCAGCTGCGGGGCGACATGCGGGCCGAGCTGGCGCGCCTGCACCGCCGCCTGGAGGCCACGATCCTCTACGTGACGCACGACCAGGTCGAGGCGATGACGCTGGCGACCCGGATCGTGCTCATGAACCGGGGGCGGGTCGAACAGGAGGACGCCCCGGAAGGCATGTACCTGAGGCCGCGGACACTCTTCGCGGGCCGCTTCATCGGGAGCCCGCCGATGAACGCGATCGAGGGCGTGGTAACCCGGGGGAAATTCGAGGGCGCCGTTTCATGGCCGGTCGAGGCGCCGGACGGCCAGTCGGTCCTGGGCGTGCGGCCGGAGGACCTGCGCCTCGGCGACGGGCCCTGGCGCGGCGTGATCGACCTGGTGGAAAACCTGGGTGCGGAGCGGCTCATCCACCTGAAGGTCGGCGACCTGTCGTTCGTGGCGCGCGCGGGCCCGGAAGGGACCTTCGAACGCGGCGCGGAGGTCGCCCTCAAACCGGTTCGCGTCCACGTTTTCCCGGCATGAC
>DASRJF010000401.1:0-9740 GCA_035649615.1 Planctomycetota bacterium
ATCTGGATGCGACACTACCGGATCGTGACCCGGATTTTCTGCGTGTCGTGGGCGGCGGCCCGGACGGCCGCCACGACGGCGCGGATCCGCGCGGGATCTTTCACGCCGGGAGCGGAGTCGGTGCAGCCCGCCGCGTCCACGCCCCACGGACGGACGCGGTGGATCATGTCGTGGAGCGCGCCGACATCCGGCGGCGCCGAGACCAGGACCCGCCCGAATTTCTTCGCGCACGCCGCCCAGTCCGCGTCGACGGCGCCCCGCCCGCCGGGGTCCGCCAGGTACGCGAAACTGTCGTAGCGCGAAACCTCCTCGAGCGATCGCCGCGTGAACGTGGAGAAGGCCTTGATCACGGGGACGCCGAGGGCGGCCGCGAACTCGGGGGGCTCGGATCCGTTCAGCTGGGCGGCGCGCACCCCGCTCTCGGTCAAGATCGAGCGCACGTCGTCGAGCGGCTGATTGCGGAAGACGCCCACGGAAAGGAAGGTGTCGGGAAGCGACCTGATAATCTCGCGCACGAACCGGGGATCGGCGCGCCGGGGGCCGCGCATGAAGGCGAACCCGAGAGAGTCCGCGCCCTCCGCGAGGGCGGCGTCGGCGTCCCGCTTCGAAGCGATCCCGCAGATCTTGATGTGCAAGGAACCAATCTCCCGACGTCCCAATTATAAGCCCCCTTTCCGCCCGGACCAAATCGGATCCTGACAGCTTCGACTAACCCCCGTAGTTCCGCTGTGCTAAAATTGAGCGAGCCATGAACGCCTATGTCCGCGACGTGATCGAAGGGCGGGCGCGCGGCCCCGCCGCCGCCCTGGTCCGCGGACTCCTCGCGGCCGCCTCGGCCGGCTACGGAACGCTCCACGGGCTCCACCGCTGGAGCTACCTGATGGGCCTCGCCCGCACGGCGATGCTGCCGGCTCCCGTGATCAGCGTGGGGAACATCTCGGCGGGCGGCACGGGAAAGACGCCGCTCGTCGAGTGGGTCGTCCGCCGGCTCGAGCGGCGCCGCCTGCGTGTCGCCGTCCTCGCCCGCGGCTACGGACGCCGGCCCGACGGAGGCGACGACGAGGACCTGATGGGCCGTTCCGACCTCGTCCGCCGGTACGCCGATCCCGATCGCGCGGGCGCCGGACGCCGGGCCGTCGCGGAATTTCATCCCGACGCCTTCGTGCTCGACGACGGCTTCCAGCACTACAGGCTTCACCGGGATCTCGATCTCGTCACGGTCGACGCCACGAATCCCTTCGGGTACGGGCGCCTCCTGCCCCGCGGTCTCCTGCGCGACCGGCCCGGGGCCCTGCGCCGCGCCCACGCGATCGTGCTGACCCGCACGGACCAGGTGACCCCGGCGGAGCTCGAGGCCCTGAGGGCGGAAGTCGCGGCGCACAGCCTCGACCGCCCCGTGATCGACACGGTGCATCGTCCCGTGGCCATCCGCACGCTGTCCGACCGGCGGTCGTGGAACGTCGACTGGGTCCGCGGCCGGCGCGTGTACGCGTTCTGCGGCGTGGGGAACCCGGGGGCGTTCCGTCGGACGCTGGAGTCGGCGGGGGCGGACGTCGTGAAATTCCGGGCCTTCCCGGATCACCACGTGTACCGTCCGGCCGAGGCGCGCCACCTCGAGGTGGAGGCCCAGGAATTCATGGCGGGGGCGCTGGTCACGACCGAGAAGGACGCGACGAAACTGGATGCGTCGGCGTTCCGTCTGCCGGTCGCGTCGCTTCGGGTGGAGCTGGAGGCGGTCCGGGGAGGAGAGCGGCTGGAGGCGATTCTCGAATCCGCGGTGCGCAGTCCCGATCCCGCGATTGCGACCCTCTAGCCGTCGACCGCCGACCGCTCATCGCTATGGCCGCTCGACAGAAGTCTTTCCGCCTGCGCCGGTTTCCGCCGGCCCAGGTCGCGATGTACCTGTTGCTCAGGTACGTCATCGCGGCCCTCGACATTTTCTCCTACGACATCGCCCGCCGCATCGGCAAGCTCATCGGCCGGATCATGTACGTGCTCGACGCGAAGCATCGGAAGATCGCGTTCAAGAACATCGAGCGCGCCGAGGGGATGCCCAAGCGGACCCGGGACATTCACCGGCTCGTGCGCCGCGTCTACGAGCACTTCGCCGTGGGCGCGATCGAGACGCTTCTCATCCCGCGCATGATGGCGCGCGGGGATCTCGACCGGATCGTGAAGCTCGAGAATTTCAACCTCCTCGACGAGGCTCTCGCCAGGGGCCGGGGCGTGATCGTCGTCCTCGCCCACATGGGCAATTGGGAGGTCGCGGGCTTGGCCGTATCCCGGAAGGGCTACGACCTCTCGTCGATCGCGAGGCCGATCGAGAATCCGTTCATGGACGCGTACGTCAACCGGCTGCGCAAGTCCACGGGTCAGGAGATCATCCCCAAGCAGCGCGCCGTCCGGTCCATGGCCGAGAGCCTGAAAGCGAACAAGATCCTCGCCATCCTCGCGGATCAAAACGCCCGGAAAAACGGGGTCTTCGTGCCGTTCTTTGGCCGTCCGGCGTCGACCGTGAGAAGCCCGGCCCTGATGGCGCTCAAGTACGGCGCGCCGATCTATGCCGTGAACCTGTTCCGATCCGGTCGGAACGAGTACCGCTGCATCATGACCCCGGAAATCCCGACTCCGAAGGGCGGGGACCGGGAGAAAGTGATCGAGCGGATCACGGCCGACGTGACCGCCCGGCTCGAGGGTTTCATCCGCGAGCACCCGGAACAATGGATGTGGCTGCACGCGCGGTGGAAGACGAAGCCTTCGAGCGAGACCGACGGAGCCGAAAACGAGGAAGAGGTCGCGATGGGCCGGCCGGAGAGGGCGTGAGTTCCGGGCCCCGGATTCCCGCCCGCCTCCCCGATGCGGGTTGACCCGTCCTTGACTCAATTCTAATGTGCGGTCGCCGGGGAGAGGGCCGTGGACTGGAGCGCAGATGCCGAACGCGGGCACCCGATTCCTGAAGTACCTGGATTCACACGCCGTCACCTGCTGCGTCCTCGGAAGCGGCCGGGAGAATCCGGATGACCCGGATCACGATGTAGACATCCTGGTGCGCGCCTCGGAGGCGCCGGTCGTCGACCGCCTGGTTCGCTCGTACTGCGAAGAGACTTCCGGCCGGCTGGTTCGAATCGTCCCCACCTCGGACGGTCGTCACTTCACGATCGCCTGGCTCCGGGGCTCCGGAGCGCCGAGGGTTCTCCGGCTGGACGTGCATACGACAGCGGCCTATCGCGGCCGGCCGTGGCGGAACGTGGATGAGGTCCTGAAAGACCGGGTCCGCCGAACACCGGCCGCCGCGTATTTCGTCGCGCCGGCCGGCGTGGAGTTTGTCCATACCCTTTTGAAAAGCGTGGAGCGTGGTGAGATCTCCCCGGAGGCCGGGCGCCGGCTCTCGCAGGTTTGGAGCGAGGGCCCTGGGGGGATTCGCGCCGAGCTGGCCCGCCTCTGGCCCGCCGAACTCGCCGAGTGCGCCTCCCGGGCGGCCGAATCGGGGGACTTCACCGCCTTACGCGAGCGCCTTCCGAACTTCGGCCGCGTGCTGGAGGGATCGCGGGTGCTGAGTTGCATCCGGCAGGTTTCGGCGGCGTGCACCCGCCTCGTAGAACGCCTCCGGCGCCCCACGGCCTGTACCGTCGCCTTCCTGGGAATCGACGGGAGCGGCAAGAGCAGCCTGATCCGCAGCCTAAGAGAGCAGCTCGCTTCGTCTTTCCCGAGGATTGTCTATCGCCACTTCAAGCCGAACTTCCTGGAACGGCCCGCCCGACCGGCGACCCGGTCCGTCCAGTTCCCGGTCGATATCAGGCCGGGAGTCTCCGTCCTTGGACTGACGCGCCTGGCCTACTACCTCGTGGATTATTCCCTGGGGTACCTGGTCAACGTGTGGCCGCAACGCCTGCGATCGGCCCTGGTGATCTTCGACCGCCACTTCTACGACCTCTGGATCGATCCCATTCGGCTTCGGAACCGGATCCCCATGATGCTGGCGCGGGCATTCGCCTGGGGGATCCCGAAGCCCGACTTGATATTCGTCGTGGACACGCCGCCGGAGGTCGCCCACGTCCGGAAGCCGATCGGCCCGCCCCTCGAAGAGGTCGCCCGCCAGCGCGCCGCCTATCTCGGGCTGGCCCGTGAATTCGACCACGTCACAATCGTTGACGGTCAGAAGGAGGTCGCGGCTCTCGCCTCGGAAGTGATCGAGGTGATTCTCGATCGGATGCACGAGCGGACGATGGGTCACAAGTTCCAGGCCTCGAGGACCGAACTCCCGGCCTGAGGCCGCTATTCGGCGGTCGATCCACTGGCTTGGAGCTTGAAGCTTGGAGCTTGGAGCTTTCCTACGCCCCCACGCGCGCCAGGCTCTTCATGGCCTCGTCGCGGGTGTCCTTGAAGATGAAGATCTGCGAGAGCCCCAGCAGGTCGAACACTTCCTTCACGTTCGGGCCCGGGCGGATCAGGACGATGTTCCCCTCGTTCTCCTGCGCCACGCCGATCGCCTCGATGAAGACGCCCGCCCCCGCGCTGGAGATGTAATCGAGCCCCGACAGGTCCACGATCAGTCGGTAACTCCCGGCGTCGAACGTGGTGTTGAATTCGCGCTCGAGCTGCTCGAACGTGTGCGCGTCGAGGAACCCCTTCACGCCGAGCAGGACGACCCCGCCCGGGAGCTTCTCCTTCTGGATCCGGAATCCGGACATGTCACTCGCCCGCGTTCATGGTTTCCATGGAAGCCCCGCTCCGCTCCTCACTCCTTGGCCCGCGCATGCTTGACCAGCGTCAGCTCGTTCTGGACTCCATCTTTGTACCGGTACCGCACTTCGTCCATTATCTGCCGCATCAGGAACAGGCCCAGGCCCTTCTTCCGCCCCGCCTTGACGTGCTCCCCCATGTCCGGCGCCGGGATCGACTCCGGGTTGAACACACGCGCCGAGTCCCGGATCACGACCTGGAACTTGTCCCCCTCCCACTCCGCCTCGAGCTCGATCGTCCCCTTCTCCCCCTTGTTGTACCCGTGCTCGATGATGTTCGTCACGGCCTCGTCGATCGCGAGGATGATCTTGTGGACCTCCTCCGCCGCCAGCTCCCCGTGGCGCGCCATCCGCGAGATGAAATCGCGGACCGCCAGCAGGTGGCGCGTGTCGTTGGAGACCGTCAGCCGGTCCTTCAGGAAGTCGCTCATGCGCCGTACCGGAAGGTCACGATGGTCAGGTCGTCGTGCTGGGGAGCCCCCGCGCGGTGGGCGTCGAGCGTCCCCACGATCCGGGCGAGGAAGCGGTCCGAGGGCTCCGTGGCCAGGCGCCAGCAGAGTTCCTGGAATCGCGAGTCGCCGAACTCTTCGCCGCGCGGATCCATACACTCGACCGCGCCGTCCGAGAACAGCACGACGCGGTCCCCCTTGGCGAGGTGGACCCCTTCTTCCTGGAGGGAGCGGTCGAACAGCGGTCCCGCGTCCAGTCCCAGGGCGATCCCGCGGGGCGCCGACGTCTCCATCGAATCGTCCCGCGCGCGCCACACGATCAGCGGATGGTGTCCCGCCGATGCGACCCACACCTCGCCCGTTTCCGGGCTGAGTATACAGTAGAGCGCCGTGACGAACATGCCCTTTTTCACGTCGGGCGCGAGCATCCGGTTGACCCGCCTCAGGGTGTCGCCGGGCGACGACGATCCCTCGCGCCCCGCCTCCATCCGGATCAGCGACCGGGTCATGGCCATCACCAGGCTCCCGGGAACGCCCTTCCCCGCCACGTCCGCCACGATGAACCCGAGCCGGCCCTGCTCGATCTCGAAGCAGTCGTAGTAGTCCCCGCCGACCGACTTCGAGGGGCGGCTGAAGGCGGCGATGTCGACGCCCGGCCGGACCGGGAGCGAGCGCGGCGCCAGGTTCGCCTGGATCTCGGCCGCGATTTCCATCTCGTGCTCGTTGTCGCGCGCGTCGAGCTCCCGCTCGTGCGCCCCCTGCAGGGCCTCGGTCATCCGGTTGAACGCGCGCGCGAGCTGGCCGATCTCGTCCCCCGACTCGGCCGCCGAGCGGTGGTCCAGCTTGCCCGCGCTCACCTGCTCGATGTCGCCGACGAGCTGGCGGACCGGCCGCGTGATCCGCCGGGCGATCCAGATCGACACGAGGATGCCCACGACGATGGAAGCCGCGACGGGCGCGAGGATGATCGTGCGCAGCTCGCGCTGGGCGGCCGCGATATGGACGAGCGAGAGGATGACGTAGAAGCGGAGCTTTCCCCGGGGGTGCGGCACCTCGAGCCGGAAGCTGCGCGCGGGGACCGCCGCCTCGGCGCCCTCCTCCCCGAGCCGCCCGTCGCTCGACTCGACCGGTCCGACCGCCGGCCGGGGCACGGCGTCCTTCAGGGTGAGGTGACGGTCGATGATCTGGACCCCCGCGCGGACATCGCCGTTCTCCGCCACGTCGAGGACGCTCATCTGGAGCAGCCCGCTCTCCGCCCGGGTCAACGCCCCCGCCCGCTCGCGCCACGCGGGGCCCTCCCCTTTCATGGACTCGAGCCAGTACGCGGGATCGATCGACGCGAGGGCCTGGACCAGGCGCGCGCCGCGGGAGTCGATTTCGCGATCGAGGAGGTCCGCCGACTTCGACTGCGCCGAGACGAAGACCAGGGCGGACGTCAGGAGCGTGACGCCCGCCATGGCGAGGGCGATCTTGCGGCCGAGGGTGAGGGAAACGCCGGGCCCGCCGGGATCCGCGACGATCTGGCGGGTCTTCGTCCGCTCCTGCGTCTGGGAGGAGACGACGGTTTCAGGCAGCGGCTCGGTTTCCGGTGGCGCCATGTGGCGGAGATTCTCACTCAAGGGTCAGTTACTCACAACCCCCGTCCGGATCATGAAGTTAGAATCTCTGAGAAGGGAGTCGGCATGCATCAACTGCTGATGAGAAGCTTCATCGGCCTCCTGGCCATTTTCTCACTCCTCGGCGCCGCGCCGCAGGATCCGCCCCGTCACATTGAACTGCCTGCCGTCCCTACCTACTCGCTGCCGAACTCCGAGGTCAGCGGGATGACGCTCAAGGACGTCAACGGGGACGGCTTCCCGGACCTCTTCTGTTCCGGCAGCGAGGGCGGTCGAGACACAACCAGCGTCATGTACTTGTCCGTGAAGGGCCGTTTCGAAAAGACATCCTGGCGATCCGCCAATGCGATGTGCGCGGAAGCGGTCGTGGTCACGGACCTGGATGGCGACGGCGACGAGGACATGTTTCTCGTCGGATACAACCACAGTCCCGCCTCCGCCTACCGGAACGAGGGAAAGGGTCGCTTCTCAGGGACTCCCTTCTGGAAAAGCGAGGACACGGAGTCGTCGGGCCACGCGCTCGCGGGCGACTTCGATGGGGACGGTCACCAGGACGTGATGGTCGATGACCGGATCTACCGCGGCTTGAAGGACGGGTTGGCCGAGAAATCGGATTGGAGACTCGAAGGCGATCACGCCATCACGGGAATGCTCCTGGCGGACGTCGATGGCGACGGCCGCAAAGACCTCGTGATCACCGACTGGAACGGGGGCCCGGCCTACAGCGTGTTCCGGGGGTTGAAAAAGGACTTCGAGAAGACGCCCTCGCTCCAGTCGAACCGGCGGGGCGAATTCTCCGACCTGGCCGTGGGCGACATCGACGGCGACGGATTCCCGGAAGTCTTCGTCGGCGCTTCCACCTTCCGGGGCGGCGACGGCCGCGTCCGAATGTACGCCAACGCGCGGGGCAAACTCTCCCCCGATCCCTCCTGGTGGACGGACGACGTCGACTGCAATTCGCACGACGTGGAGCTCGCCGACTTTGACAAGGATGGGGACCTGGATCTCCTCGTCCTGGCCGGAGACCACAGCGCAATCTACGAGAACAGGAAAGGAACGCTGGCGACCCAGCCCCTGTGGCGGGCGACCCTCGAGGGCGGAAACCCGCTCATCGTCGATCTTGACAACGACGGGCGGCTCGATCTGATCCTCGCGGGGAGAAAGGGGATCCATGTCTACATGGGAGCGGGCGGACTCACCGGCGGCAAGCCGGCGAAGGTCGATGCTTTTCCTGAAGTTCCCCATCTGCCGCCGTTGACCCGGCGGGACCTGCTGCCGGACGCGGACCCCGAGATGGAGAAGCTCCTGGTTGAGTACCGAAAATCGAAGGCCCCCGAACTCCTGGCGAAGCTGAAAGAGAAGGCCCCGGCCGCCATGACGGCCATCGAGATTCTCGACGACGCGGAACTTCGCGCGCTGGCTTCGGAACTGGGTCCCCTGGCGGACAAGGCGGTGGCGTCCCTGGTCGACAAGCTGTCGGCGGACACGTTGGCAGATCGGGAGGAGGCCGTCACCCGGCTGACGGCCTGCGGTTCTTATGCCCTGCCCGCGCTGACCAAGGCCGGCGCTTCGGATGATCCGGAGCGGGCGCAGCGCGCCCGGATCGTCATGGATCAAATCGCCGTCAACTCGCGCGGTCCCCAACCGGTCGATGTCCTGGGCATGAAACTGGCCCGGCTGACGGAACGGCTCAAGCGGCGCTACGGATACCAGGATGTGGAGGGCGTCGTGGTGCTCAACGTGGCCGAGCACGTCGGTCCGGGGCTTGGCTTGGCGAATCTCCGGGAAGGTGATCTTCTCGTCGGCATCGGACCGCTTGGAGAGTACGGCAGAAAGGTTGATCCGGTGACGTCCCCGATCGAACTGCCGGGCCTGATTCTCAAGCAGGACGACTATGACAAGGACCCGGACTGCAAGGATGATCCGGCCGGGGATCGCACGTGGAGGCTGGCGGGCTACCGGTACCTGTGCGGCCCCCTTCACCCGACGCAAAAGGGCAAGACCCGCCAGTGGCGAATGTCCTTCTCGCTGGAGCAGTGGGCGGCTCTGAAACACGCCTCGATGCACGCGCGTCCTTGGCTGCCGGAGAAGTGAATGGCCGGCAACTAGACCCGCCGGAACGTCACGATCGTCATGTCGTCGTGCTGGGGTGCGTTCCCCTGGTGCTCGTCCAGCGCCTTGACGATGAGGTTCAGGAACTGGTTCGACTCCGTCTTCGCCAGCTTCCGCACGAGATCCTGGAAGGGCCGGTCGCCGAACTCCTCGCGCTTCGCGTTCATCGCCTCCACCGTGCCGTCGGTGTAGATGACGACGCGGTCCCCCGGCTCCAGCTGGATGATCTCCTCGGAGATCGAGCGGTCGAAGACGGGCCCCTTGTCCAGCCCCAGCGCGATCCCCTTCGGGTTGATGAGGACGATCTCCTCCGAGCGGGAGCGCCACAGGATCATCGGGTTGTGGCCCGCGCTCGAGACGCGGATCTGGTGGTTCGTCCGGTCGAGGATGCCGTAGATCGCCGTGACGAACATCCCCTTGCGCATGTCCCGCGCCAGCATCTTGTTCGCGCGCGCGAGCGTGTCGGCGGTGGACGGGTTGCGGCTCCGCTCCGCCTCCATGCGGATGAAGGCTCGCGCCATCGCCATCACGAGGCTGCCGGGCACGCCTTTTCCCGAGACGTCCGCCACGATCAGGCCGGAGCGGTTCTCGTCGATCTCGATGAAGTCGTAGTAATCGCCGCCGACCTCCTTCGACGGGCGGTAGTAGGCGCCGATGTCGTACCCCGGCACCTTCAGGATCGACTTGGGCACGAGGTTCGTCTGGATCTCGCTGGCGATCCCCAGCTCGTGCTCCATCGCGCGCGCCGCGAGCTCCTGCTGCTGCGCCGCGCGGAGGGCCGTGGTCATCCGGTTGAACGAGGCCGCGAGCTGGCCGATCTC
>DASRJF010000402.1:0-7630 GCA_035649615.1 Planctomycetota bacterium
ATCACCGGTGGTAACGGCGACGCACTTCCGGCGATCCGATCAAGGCCCGCCGGCGAACTGGACGACGCCCTTGATCGGGTGACGGACCCAAGGATCGATGGGCTCGCTCAGGCCGCACAAGGGTGTTTCACCGCAGGCTTCGTTCCGGTAGAGGTGGTCCTTGAGAACCTCCCGGAGTGTGCGTCGGATGCGCCGCCCCGCGCCCTTGATCAAGGCTCCTGGCTTGGCCTCCGCCAGCACCAAGAGACACTCCCGGGAGAGTTCCCCGACGAGTTGTCCCGGCGTCGCCGTGGAGGTCAGCATGTAGCGGTTCGTGTGATCGGCCTCGCAGGCGGGAACGGCCTTCCGATACACCTGGCCGGGCTCCACGGGATGGAGAAAGGCGTCGCAAGTATGCGACTGCCCGCAATACTCGCGGGCCTCCACTCGACTTGACAGGGCCTTCTTCAGCCGGCGGCGGAGCAACCGATAGGCACCCCATCGGCCCGCCTCCGGCAGCAGCGTGGCCAGGACGTCCCAGCACCGCCGGGTGAGCTGCTGATAGAAGGCGAAGAGATCCTGCCCCACGAGCCTCAGCTGGTATTTCATGCCGATAGCAAAGCAAAGCGCATGCCACGAGAGAGTCGGGTGGAATCGAGGAAAAGCGGGGACTACAGCGCCTTGCGGCGGCGGAGGTCGCGAAAAATCATCCAGATGTAGATGACGATGGCCAAGCCAAAGGACCCCTGTCCAATGGTCATGAAGGCCGTGAAGGCCAATTCCGAGGGCCAGAGGAAGTGCCACATCGAGACGGCCAGGCCGAACAAGGCAAACACCAGGGCCGCGCGCATGATATTGCGCGAGGACTTAGTGGCGGGCGGGACCGGATCCGGGGCGGGCGCCGCGGGAGTCTCCGCCTGGGAAAGCGCGGGGCGGGCGGGTTCTTCGCTCACGATTCTTACCTCGGATGGGGAGGATCGTGGCAGAGGAAGCACGAGATCTTGCCGCTGAAAATCCCCTCCTTGATCTCGGGGGGATCGACGTGCTGTTCGGTCTTGAGAAAACTCGCCGCTTCCGCGTGGCAATGCAGGCAGGTCTTCTGGGGAAACGGACGGCTGATCTTGATCTCGGCGGGGACGCCGGTGATGTACTCCCGGATGACGTGCCTGAGCCCGCCCATCTTGGCCTGGATGTTCCCCGAGAGCCCGTACCCCGTGTGGCACGTGTAGCAGGCATGCTCGTTGATCCACCGGTTCTGATAGTGCCTGGACGCCAGCGTCTTGCTCTCGGGATTCTTCATGTCGGCCATCCACGGATCCATCGTGTGGCACGAACCGCAGGAGTCCTTGACGGCGGCGAACCCCACGACGTTTCCGAGGAGCATCGTGACGGAAGGAAGGAGGAAGAGCCCGATCAGGAGCGTCCAGTGGGCGGCCGGGCTGTTGAGCCACCCCGGCTTCCGCGTCAGCGCGTAGACCAGGATGACCGCGGCGATCAGCCCGAAGATGACGCCCGCCCAGGAAAGCCACCGGTGGATGTTGGCGCTGTCCCCCGAGAATACGCCCTCCTCCATGGCGCCTATTTCCCCTCGGCGTGCTTGTGGTCGCACGCGTGGTCTCTCTTCAGCTTCAAGATCGCATGCGTGTCCGTCCCGAACTTCTCCTTGAAGTTGAACTCCTTGAACGTGGGGCTCTCCTTGTTGTGGCAGGTCGCGCACGATTTGTCGTCGGGATGGACCGCCCCGAGCTTCGCGATGTCCGCCCACTTGTATTCCTTGTTGTCCTTCTTGAGGAGCGACGACTTCTCCCCCGGGCCGTGGCAGCTCTCGCATCCCACGCCCTCCATCAACGGGGCGCGATCCTTCTCCTCCTTGGTCCACTCCTTGCCGTCGACGAGGGCGGGGTAGCCTCCCGGCTTTCCGTACCCCGTGACGTGGCACGCGACGCACTTCGCTTCCTTCGTGTAGTCCTTCTCCAGGTCGAGGCCGGCGGCCTTCTTCGCGTCGGCCGCCTCTTTCGGCTTGAGCGCCTTGAACGCCTGCGCCATCTTGGTTTTCTGCCACGAGGCGTGCTCCTGGAAGTGGCACTTCAGGCAGGATTTTGAACCTTCGTACTTGAACTCGTCCTGGCGGGGACACGGCTCGGCGGCGGCTCCGGAATCCGTCGAGGCGCCCGACCACGCCGCGATGAACGCGAAACCCAAGGCCGCCGCCGCGATCAGCTTCATGGCGACTCCCTCGACGCGCGACGACCGGCGCCGCCGGTCAGGGGAACGGAACGAAGGGCGCCCCGATCGGAGATCCGGTCAACGCTTGATACGAAGATTGTAACAGGTTGATGGCGAACCCCGTGTTGTGAATCCCCCCGCTGTTGTCATTGGTCACGAAGACGAGGTTGAAGGCGGCCGCATAGAGCGTCTCCCATTCCGTCTGCTCGGCGGACGACAGGGCGCTCCACGCGATATCGGGATTGTCGGACGACGACACCGACGGGCCGGGGAATACGCGGGTCGTCCCGGAACCCAGCTTGTTGTATTTCAGCTTCCCGCTGGAAACCGTGTACGTCGTCCCGGCGCCGATGAGCGCCACCAGCTTCGCGTTGACCTCCGTGGTGAGCGCCGTCCGGAGGCCCTCGGTCTCGTCCTGCACGGATTCGATGCCGGCGTCGCCGTCGTAATCGGCGCGCGCGGCCATCTGGAAATCGAGGGCGGTCGCGTGGCACTGCGTGCACGACCCCGTGTTGTACTTCAGGACGCTCGTGATCGACCACGCGGTGACCGCGCCCCCGCCGAAATTCGGGCCCGCCGCCACGGTGACCTGCCGCGCGCCGTCGACCGAGACGACGGTGTACGTCCCGATGTCCGCCCCCGCCGTGATCGCCAGCCCGTCCCCCGGGAAGACGCTCCGGAGGAACGTGGCCCCCGACGCGACCGTGAACTTCCGCGTCCCGGCGACCGTGGCGGCTCCAAGATGCGTGAGTTCAGTCGCGATCGACGCGCCGGAGCCCTGCTTCATCTTGAACGTGTGGCCTCCCACGGCGCCGAAACCCACGGCGCCCGGCGCCGGCTGGGCGTCGGCGTGGCAGTTCAGGCACTGGCGGACCTCCGTCTGTCCGCCCTTCAGGAATTTCGAAGGAATGCCGTGAGGGGAAACGCTGTACGTCCACCCGGAGAACAGCCGGGCGTTGGTCCCGGCGAGCATTTCCCCCGCGGTCGAGTCATGCGGGGCGCGGCGCTGGCTCACGTCGGGGGAGCCGGAGGTCGCGTCGATGCGGCCCTGGTGGCACATGTAGCAGATCGCCGCGTCGCCGGCGAATGTCACCGCCCCGTTCCGGAACTGCACGTTGCCGTACGCCCTCAGCTGGGGCTCGTTCGACGCCGGAGCCCGATTGGCGGTCTTCTTGTGCGGGTCGTGGCAGGCCTGGCAGGTGACATGCCGGCGGTCTTCGGCGGGCAGGATCGGCCGGTTCACGTTGCCGACCGCGAAGAGCACTTGATGGGGGTTGGCCCCTTCCTGCGCGCGCATCTCCACGATGAAGCCCTGGGCGGAGTGGCAGCCGTTGCAGCTGGTGTTGCCCGCGGCGGACAGGGGCGGCAGACCGTGGGCGCTCGTGTCCCACTGGTCCATCTTCGAGCTGTGGCACCGCCCGCACAGCGCGGAGTCGTAGCTCTTGCGGATGCCCGCCGAGTCTCCCGCGTGCTCGCTGCCGGGACCGTGGCAGCTCTCGCACTGCACGTTCGCCCGGGCCGCCGACTTCGGGTGCTTGCGGATCATCTCGGACCACGTCGCGCCGGCCAGGACGAAACCCTCGGCGTCGGCCACCTGGGCGAATCCGTCGGGCGCCCCGCCGGCGACGCGCGTGAAGCCGACGGTCCGCGAGTCGATCGAGTAGTCGGAGCCGAAATCGAACGCGTCCTTCCACGACCCCTTGGCCTGCACGGCCGCGTGGTAGGGATCCGCCGGGTCGAGCAGCGACGTGAACACGCCGGCGTGCTTCGTGGACAGCCACGGGTTGGCGAAGTCGGCAAGCCACGGATACTGTCCCGCGTGGCACGCCGCGCACTCCCCCTTGAACGGGTCGGGCGTCGTGCCGGTCTGGTTCCCGATCCCCACGTATTTTCCGACGATGATGTTGATCACCTTGACGACGTTGCCCGGATTCTGCGTCAGGATCACCTCGTACGTTCCCAGCGTGTCGGCCGTGAAATAGACGAACCGCTGGTCCGTCGCCGCATTCAGCGACGCCTTGGTCGGCCGGAAGTAGCTGATGTTCGATCCGATGGGGTTGGTCCCCGCCCACGTCCACGAGGTGATGGGGCCCGAGGAGGTCGTGAGGCCGCCGTTGACAAAGGCGGGGAAGCCGAGCGCCACGTTCTCGTTCGCCATCGTGCCGACGGACGGACCCGCGGAGAAATTGACGAGGTCCTCGTCGATCGCCCCCAACCCGTCCGTGACGCGGACGGTCAGCTGGACGCGGCCCTGCGTCGATTCATTCATGAGCGCCACCGCGGCGACGTTGGGGAAGTCCTGGAAGTCGGAGAGCGAGGGCGTCGTGTAGTTGAGCGTGAGCGACGACGTGCCCGTCGCGGTCAGCCACGGCGGGATGCCAAGCCACTCGATCGTGTACGGCCCGGTTCCACCGCTGAGCGTAGCCGTGATGGATCCGGACACCCCGTAGCCCGCGAACCAGCGGTCGGACGCCGTGACCACCATCGACTTCACGTTGACGATGACCGTGTCGGCGTCGGCGCCTTGCGCTCCGCCGACGGTCAGCTGGAAGGTGAGCGGGCCCGGGGTCGCGGGCGCGGCGAACGTCGTCGACGCCGCGGTGGGGCTCGAGAGCGTGACGGGCGTCCCGCCGATCTGCGCCCAGGAGAAGGTGAGCGAACCGCCCGCGGGGTCGAAACTCTTCGACCCGTTGAGCGTGACGGGGTCCGCGCCGACCAGGACATCGAAGTCATCCCCGGCCACCACGGCGGGAAGGACCGGGGGCGGAGCGGGCTCGGAGAATTCGTCGTCGTCATCGTCATCGTCGTTGCTGCACCCCGCCGAAGCCGCGAGGATCAGCGCCGCCACGACAACGCCGCAGGGCCCGAGGGCGTTCCGGAATGAGTACATCATGGCCGCTCCCCCTGGTTGAAGGGATGCACGATCTCGTGCCCTTGATGCTCGCAAGTGGCATGCCCACCGCCGCAGGGGGAACACCCTGGCCAAGAATGTGGGTTTTGTCCCATCCGGTGCGGAGAATGCCCCATATCCCCCTTCGAAACCGACTCCAAGAGAAGAGTACTCAGGCCCGCCGCATTCTCAAAAAGGATTTCCATAACTTCCCGGAAATGTCGGCGAGGCGTATTCTCATGACCGAGTTATCCCGTCCCGCGGGGGAGATAGACCGACGTGACTATCCTTGTCGTCCTCGCGTGGGCGCTCCAGGAAGTTCCGCCGCCCGCCCCTCTCCCCGAGATTCCGCCGAATTGGCTCGAGACCCTTCACGGCCAGTATCGCCTGCTCTATCGATCGCGCTGGACCTCCGACGATTTCGATTCGGACCTGTTCAATTTCGTGTCGGCCACCGCGGGCGACCCCGACAAGGATCCCTGGTCGGGCGCCGCCAGCGGCCGCTTCCAATCCGACCTCGACGGCGACACCAGTTCCGAGGGCTTTTCAACTTTTGATTCAGTCTCGGACTCGTACAAGAAGGCGATGACCGCCCAGCTTCATTACGCCTATCTCGACTTCACGAATCCCAGCCCCGGCGTGCGGGTGCGGGCCGGCCGGCAGATCCTCGACGAGATGCCGGAGGCGCTGCCGATCGACGGGGGACGGATCTTGTTCGAGGCGTCTCCGCAGGTTGTCATCGGCGCCTTCGGGGGCCTGCCCGTGAACTCCTTCGAATCCTCCGCGGACGGCGATGCGACGTACGGAGGATGGATCGAGACCCGCCCCTGGACGCGGGGACGCGCCCGTCTCGAGTACCTCCATCTCAAGGACGAGAACACCTTCGGGCTGTTCCGCGACGACCTGTTCGGGCTGTCGGTCGAGCACGGCGAAGGCGACTGGCTCATCGGCGGCCGCGCGACGGGTCTCGAGTCGGACGCCCGCGACCTCCTGCTGAGGGGCAGCCTGACCGATGCGGCCGCGGGACTGACGCTCGATGTGCGGGCGTACTACCTGTTTGAACAGAAGCAGGCCCACTCCTACGGACTCGACGCCTACGTGGTGTTCCTGGTTCCGGTGGAGCCCTATTACCAGCTTTCGGTCGCGGCCTCGAAGGAGCTGTCGGAGGTCTTCGGCCTCGACGCGGCGATCTCGGCGCGCCAGCTGGAGAACGAAAGCGACGAAGCCGACTACAACCACGAATTCGCGCGCTGGAGTCTCACCGCCCGATCGAGCAAGTGGCCGACGAAGGACCTGTCGGTGTCGCTGACCGGCGATTTCTGGCAGACCGAGGACGACGACTTCTGGACCGCCGGCGGCGCCGTCACCTGGCAGATTGCGGAACAGGTCAAGGCGGTGATCTCGTCGTCCTACTCGCTCTACTCGATCGACGGCCTGACCGGGGAGGAGCGCGACCGCGTGCGTTCGCTGACCGTCGCCCTCCGGTGGCGGGCTCGCGACGATCTCTACGCCGACGTGCGGTACACGGCCGAGGAGAACGACATCGATACGTTCAGCATCTTCGACATCGGAGCGCGCTATGCGTTCTGAGCAGGGCGTTCACGGCCTCGGCGGATTGACGAGCGCATCGCCGCCCTGCTCATCCCGAGCGAGGCGGAGCCGGGTCGAAGGATTGAGCCGCGCTCTCCCGGTCGTCTACTCGGCCGGTCTCCTGCTGTTCGTCGCCACCGCGTCGTCGTGCTCGTTGTGGCGGTCGATCATGGGGGGAGACTCCGGGCCTCCGCCGCGGCCGTTCAATCACATGGCGCATCTCGACCGGGGCGTCAACTGTCTCGCCTGCCACGAGGGCGCCGACAAGCTCGACGGGGCGGGGATGCCGGCGAAGGACCTGTGCATGGCCTGCCACGAGGATCTCGACAAGGATCCCGCCCGTCCGCTGGAAAAGAAGGTGGCGTGGTTCCTGGATGCGAAGGGCGAGCCCGCGTGGAGCCGGTTCACGAAGCAGTCGGAGGAGATCCGGTTTTCCCATGGAAGCCACGCCGGCAAGGGAGTGGCGTGCGCTTCATGCCATGAAGGGATCGAGAAGAATACCGGGCTCCAGCCCGGGATGGTCCAGCGGATGTCCGCCTGTGTCGCGTGCCACGAAAGCACAGCGACCGCCTACACCCGGTGCGAGAGCTGTCACTCCGAAGTCACCGCCGCCACCCGGCCGCCGAATCACGAACGGAACTGGAAGAAGATGCACGGGCAGGCGTCGAGAACGGGCGAAGCCGCCGGGACGGCCAACAATTGCACCCTCTGCCACGAGAAGAATTCCTGCGCGGCCTGCCATCAGACCGAGGCCCCGGACAACCACAACCAATTCTGGCGCCTGCGGGGTCACGGGATCGCGGCCTCCGTCGACCGCCAGCGGTGCCAGACCTGCCACACGAGCGACGGATGCGACCGGTGCCACCAGGAGACGTCGCCGGTTTCCCACACGGCGGGCTGGGACTGCCCGAGGAACCGGCACTGCATGGGATGCCATCTTCCGCT
>DASRJF010000403.1:0-5098 GCA_035649615.1 Planctomycetota bacterium
CGAGGTGGATTCCCGCCCGAGCGATGCCATCGCCGTCGCCGTCCTCATGAAGGTCCCGATCTACGTCGAAGAGCGCGTGCTGGAAGACGTGGTCACGGATCCCGCCGCCGAGCCGCCCGATCTCACGCTGGATGAGGACGAGGAAGAGTAGACTTCAGACTGCAGACTTCAGTAAGGGGGAGACCCCCGAACCTCCAACTAGAAGCCGAACTGAAAACTGAGAACTGTTCTCCCTTTCTGAAGTCTGAAGTCTGCAGTCTGAAGTCTTAGAATCGACTCAACAAAGTGATCAGTTGCCCGTTGTAGTTCAGCACGATGTCCTGCCGGCGGTCCCCGTCGATATCCATGTAGCTGATCCACTTCGGATCGTGCGTCGAGAGCTTGCCGAGGTCGAACGTCGCCGCGGTGTCGAGCTCGAAGTCGATTCTCTGGCGTTTCCCGCCGAGTTCCCACACCGGGCGCCCGCGCCTCACCTCGAGCGTCGAGGTCTTCAGATCGAAGAACACGGCGTCGGGGCGGCCGTCGCCCGAGAGGTCCCCGCCGACCTGGATGAGCGGCCGGGACGCGGCCCGGCGCTTCGAGATGTCGTCGGTCCGGATCCACATGTCGCGGGCATAGACCGGCGCCGCCGAATAGGTGCGCGCCTTCTTGTCGAACTGGAACACCTCGTACGTCACGGTGATGTCGCCCATGAGGACCTTCTCGAGGCCCTTCGAGAGGATGTCGGTCCGCAGCCGCGAGGTCAGGACGTCCAGCGCCCCGTCGCCGTCCATGTCGATGAACGTCGGATTCAGGCTGATGCCGTCGACGAAGATGACCGCATCGGGCGTGAACGTCCCGCGCCCCGTCCCGAGGTGCACGTAGATCCGCGTCCGGATCGATTCGAGCAGCCCCAGCTCGCCCTCGATCTTCGTCACGACGAGGTCCATGGCCTCGTCGCCGTCGATGTTGCAGAACTGGACGTCCGAGACGGTGACGACGTCCTTCTTCCGCTCCTCGGAGAGGGTGGAGAGCGTGCTCACCTTCCGGAGCTTGGCGGGAAACCGCTTCCCCGGCTGCTGGAAAAAGGCCGTCATGCGGCTTCCCTGGAGCGACACGAGATCCTTGAGCCCGTCGCCGTCCAGGTCCACCGGCGTGATCCGGGGCAGTTCGTCGTGGAGATTGAAGTACGCCGACGTGGCCGGAAGCCCGCGGGCCATCAACCGCTCCCAGTCGCCCGCGAAGCGCATCGGCACGACCGCGGGGCGTTGCCCCGGGGCGAGGTCGGACTCGAGGCGCGCGACGATGCCGAACTTGCCAGGCTCCGTCTGGAAATAGACCTTGAAGCCGTCGGGAGTGGGAATGATCAAGTCGTCGAGCTTGTCGTTCGACAGATCGCCCGGGCCCGCCCACAGGGGAAGCGACCGGCTGGACGCGGCCGTGAAGAACGTTCGCGTGTGCAGGAGCTTTCGGGGCTCCTCGGTCATCGCCCCCTTCTCGAAGGCGTGATAGCTGACGCCGTCGGGGGCGATCTCCAGGACCTCGACTCCCCCCTCCGGGACCACGTTGCCCAGCGCGAGGGCGCAGGTCGCCGGCGCCGCGGACCAGATCTGGTCGGGCTTCTCGGGAATCCCGGCGCCCTTCGTGCCGACGTGGAGGGCGAGCCAGCGGGCGGGCGGATCGGCGTCGTAGTCGATCGACACCATGAGGGCGTCGAGGAGGCCGTCGCCGGTGAAGTCGTACATCTGGGTGTCGACCCGGCGGCCGTGCGCCACGAGGTGGCGGACCTCGAAAGGGGCGCGGCGCCCTTCCTGGGGGGAACCCGCGTCGCCCGCGGCGAGGATCGCGATCGCGACGAACGTTCGAACCATCATCTTGAGTCGGCGGTTATCTTAGCGAATGGCCTCGACGGCGACGGCTATAATTGGCGCCTTCGCGCCTCTCGGCTATACGCCTCCGGCTGAACGCTGAGAGCCGACCGCTGACAGCTACACAAATGGATCCTCAATTCTCGGACCGGGGCGCCTTCCGCCAGGCGCTCGTCGCGGCCGCCCGCGAGCTCGATGCCGTCGTCCGGGACGGCCCGGGGGAGGCGTGGACCGTTTCGGGAGGCACACCCGCGAGCGCCAACCCGAACACGTCGCCATGGAAGGCGGTGGCGACGCTCGCCGACGCCGCCTGGGGCCTCTCTCCGCGCCCGGTCTCCCTTCCGTGGAACCGGAGGCGAGCCGCGGAGATCGCGGACTTCCGCACCCGTCAGATCGAGGGGCTGATCCGGAATCCGCGCCCCGCGGAGGCCCATGAGCGGTACCCCTTCACGGCGGGTCCGTCGACGGCCGACCGCGCGGAGGCGTTCTGGTGGATCGTGGCCGCGGGCGCCCTCGCGATGGCGCTCACGCTCGTCGCGGTGACCGTGGCGGGCGTGCCGCTCATCGATCGCGAGCTCGGCCGCCTCCTGCAACGGGCCGAGGTCCTGGCCCGGGCCGGGGCCGACCCCCTGCCGCGACCCGCCGAGATCGAGGGCCTGGGCTGGGCGGGGCGGCTCGGGGCCGCATTCCTGCTCGCGACGCCGATCGCCTTTTTCCTCGGCGGCCTGTACGCGGCGGTGAACGCGATCGGAGAACGGTTCGTCGGCGTCGCCCGATTCGCCCCGTGGTGTCTCCTGTTCCTGGGCTCGTCGTGCCTGCTGGCGTTCATCGAGCGCATGTCCCCGCCGTTCGCCATCCTCGGGGCGCTCCTGGTGCCCGCGGGGGCGTTCCTGGGCGCCAGCCTGGCGTGGGGGCGGCGTCGCGACGCCACGTTGTCGGCGCCCCGGCCGAAGCGGGGATTCCGGCCCGCCCTTCTCGTCGCCGTCGTGATCGTCCTGGCGGTCCTCGCCGTCCTCGTCCCGACGCCCACGAGCAACGACAACCGGATCCAGGAGACGTCGCGGTTCCGCGATCGATTCCTGCTGGGAACGTCCGCGGGGCGGGCGCTCGCCCATTTCTACTATGCCTACACGCTCTACGCCGCGGAGCCGGCGAGGCCCGCGTTCTCGCCCGACACGAGGATCGTCAAGGACCGCCAGATCCGCACCGCCCTGCTCATCGGAAAATTCGGCGCCGACACCGACGTGCTTCGCCAGTGGAACTTCACGATCGAACGGGCCAAGGATCCCGACGTGGCGAAGCCCCTGATCGAGAAACGCCAGCATGACCTGTATGTCGTGTCGAGCTCCCTGACCCGCCCCTTCGCGGACTTGGCCGCCCAGGGGCTCCTGGACCGCACGGTCCGGCAGGGTGCGGCCGACATCAAGGGGGCCGAGAAGGTGCCCTCGGTGCCCGCGCCGGGAACGGAGGACGACTGGCGGAAGGCGGTCGGCAACGCGCTCCGGTTCGGGGGGCTGGAATCCATGCTCCTCGAACTGACGTGGCTGGGATGGAGCGCCGTCTTTTACGCGGGGCCGGTCTTCGTGCTGCTCCTCGTGCTGGGGCCGCTCGCGGCGGGGCTCGCCTGGCTGACGCGTCATCGCTCTCCGAAGGGCGTCCGCCGCGTGGTCATCGGGCTCTTCGCGGGTTCGATGGCGGCCCTGGTCGTGCTCTTCGCGCTCCGCTCGGGGACGATGAGCCGCCTGGTTGAACTCAGGAGGCTTCCGGCGGACGATCAGAAGGCGCTCGACCTTCTCGCGGCGGGACTGAAAGACGCGGACCCCGACGTCCGGTACGAAGCGGCCTACCAGTCGTACATGAAACTCAAGGGCCAGTCTTTCCCCCGGGGGGGCCTGATCCCCGACCTGCGGGCTGGGGCGCGGGACGCGTCCGTTCGCGTCCGCCTGTGGTGCGTGGCGGCGCTGGGACTCACGCGGGATCCCTCGACGCGGCCGGACATCCTCCAAGCCCTGGATGATCCCGACATGCTGGTCCGCTACCGGGCCTGCGAGGGGCTGGAGCTCCTGGATGCCAAGCGCCAGCCGGTGCCGCCCGAAACCACCCAGCGGCTGCAGGACGTGATGAAAACCCGCTCGTGGTACGAGGGGATGTACGCCCTGGACGCGCTACGAAAGATCGAGCCTCTTAAGTACTGAAGCCGGTACGAAAGATCTCACGGTCAACGAGAGATTTGAGATTGGGGATTGGCGATTGGCGGGGAATAATCGCCAATCTCGAATCACCAATCGGTCTCAGGGTGCTTGGACCCTGAGGGCTCTCTTGGGTTTTGAAGCGCTGTTGGGGACGTCGTAACTCGTCAGCCAGTCCTTGTACTTGGGCTGCCTTCCGCGGATCACGTCGAAATACAGGCCCTGGATCTTGCGCGTGATCGGCCCCATGCCGCCGCGGCCGATCTGGCGGCCGTCGACCTCGCGGATCGGCGTGACCTCCGACGCGGTCCCGCAGAAGAAGGCCTCGTCGGCGATGTAGACCTCGTCGCGCGTGAACCTGGACTCCTCGATTTCGAGATTCAGGTCGCGGGCGAACTGCAGGATCGTCGCGCGCGTCACGCCCGGGAGGATCACCGTGAGCGGCGTGGTCTTCAGCTTCCCGTCGCGGACGATGAAGATGTTCTCGCCGCTCCCCTCCGCGACGAAGCCGTCGGGATCGAGGAGCAGCGCCTCTTCGAAGCCGAGCGCCCGGGCCTCCTTCTTCGCGAGGACGCCCGTCACGTAGTTTCCCGTCACCTTCGCGCGCGTCATCACGGAGTTGGGCTGGTAGCGCGTGTACGAGCTGACCTTGACGCGGATCCCCTTCTTGAGCGCCTCCTCGCCGAGATAGGCGCCCCATCTCCACACGGCGATCATCAGGCGGATCGGGTTGTCCGCCGGGAAGACGCCCATCACGCCGTCGCCGATGTAGGCGATCGGACGGATGTAGCCCTCGTCGAGACCGTTCGTCATCAACGTCTGCCGGCACGCGTCGCTCACCGCGTCGAACGAGTACGGGATTTCGAAGCCGAGGATTTTAGAGGAGTCGAAGAGGCGCCGGACGTGGTCCTGGAGCCGGAAGATGGCCGAGCGCCCGTCGTCGGTGCGGTACGACCGGATCCCCTCGAACGCCGCGCAGCCGTAGTGGAAGGAGTGGGTCAGGACGTGGATCTTGGCGTCGTCCCACGGGACTTGAACGCCGTCCATCCAGATCGACTTCAG
>DASRJF010000404.1:0-2098 GCA_035649615.1 Planctomycetota bacterium
GCCGTCCGCCTGGAGCGATTGCGCGAGCCGCCGGGCCTCGTCTTCGGGCAGGTTCTCCGCGAAGATCCCGCTTCCGCGGCGGACCGCCATCCGGGCCTCGAGCACCGTCACGCCGAGCGCGGGGGCCAGCAGGGGCCCGTACGTGCGCGGGTCGACGGGCTCATCCTCCTTGAGGATGATCGAGTACAAGTTCATGGGTCTTGGAATTATAGACGCCGACCAGACAGACTTCAGACATCTGACATCAGACTTCAGACATCAGACATCAGACATCAGAAAGAGGTCATCAGTCATCCGTCATCAGTCATCAGGCATCAGTCATCGGGGCATGCGGAGGGCGGCGCGCGCGGCGTCGAGGTCGCGTTCGCGGACCAGCACGATGACGTTCATCGGCACGGGCATGTAGACGTTGAACTGGGTCGTCGTGATCCGGGTTTCGAGACCGGCCGCTTCGAGCGTCGCCGCGGCCGCCATGCCCGCGGCGTACCCGGCCCCCATCAATTCGACGAACTCATGGGAATCCTCCGGCGGGGGAGTCTCGTCGGGCTCCAGCGGCCGCCCGCATGCGGGGCAGACGGTGATCCCGCGGATGTAGTCGGCTTTGCACTCGTTGCAGACCGCCAAGACATCACCTCGCCGAAGCCCGAAGGGCGAAGGCGGGCTACAAACCCAGCTCCCGCCACTTCTTGTCCACCACCGCCTTGATCTCGGGGCTCATCTTGATCTCGTCCGGCCACGGGCGCGTGAAGCCCTCGCCGGGCCACTTGCGCGTCGCGTCGATCCCGACGTGCGAGCCCAGCCCCGGCAGGCGCGACGAGTGGTCGAGGATGTCGATCGGCCCGAGCACGAACTCGAAGTCGCGCTCCGGATCGATGTGGTTGAGCGCCTTCCACGCGACCTCGCGGTAGTCGCGCGGGTTCACGTCCTCGTCGACCACCACGATCACCTTGCTGAACATCGCCTGCGGCAGGCCCCAGATCGCGTGCATCACCTTGCGCGCGTGCCCGGGGAACTGCTTGCGGATCGACACGATCATCAGGTTGTGGAAGATCCCCTCGTACGGCATGTGGTAGTCGACCACCTCCTGGAGCTGCATCTTCATGAGGGGCAGGAAGAGCCGCTCGATCGCGCCGCCCATGAAGCAGTCCTCCTGCACGGGCGGGCCGACGATGATCGTGTGGTAGACCGGCTTCTTGCGGTGCGTGATCGCCGTCACGTTGAAGACGGGGAACTCGTCCGCGAGCGAGTAGTAGCCGGTGTGGTCGCCGAACGGGCCCTCGGTCCGGCGCGACGCGGGGTCGATCGTGCCCTCGAGCACGATCTCCGCGGTCGCGGGGACCTCGATGTCGACCGTCTCGCACGGCGCGAGCTTCACGCCCTCCTGCCGGATGACGCCCGCGAAGAGGATCTCGTCCATGTCCGGCGGCAGCGGCAGGGTGGCCGCGAAGCAGACGGCCGGGTCCGCGCCGATGACGGCCGCGGCCTGGAGCGGCGCCTTCGCCTTGCGCAGGTGGCGCGCGCCGTCCTTGTGCGGGTGGAAGTGCATGCCGGTCGACCGCTGGTCGTAGACCTGCATGCGGTACGTGCCGACGTTGCGGCGCCCCGTCTCGGGATCGAACGTGAAGACGCACGGGAACGTGATGAACCGGCCGGCGTCCTGCGGCCAGCACTTGAGGATCGGGAACTTGTCGAGATCGACCGCGTCGCCCTTCAGGACGACGTCCTTGCACGGGCCGCCCGAGACGCGCTTCGGCAGGAAGCTCGCCGCCTCCATGAGCTTCGGGAGCGCCTTGAGCTTGTCCAGGAACCCGCCCTTGGGCGGGTGGAGGGCCATCTCGATGAACGACGTGAGCCGGTCGGGGAGCTTCTCGACGCTCTCGACCTCGAGGGCGGTCGCCATCCGCGCGTCGGACCCGAAGAGGTTGATGGCGACGGGGATCGAGTGGCCCCTGACGTTCTCGAAGAGGAGCGCCGGGCCGCCCGATTTCACGACGCGATCGGCGATCTCCGCGATCTCGAGGTCTTGCGACACCTCGGTCTTGATGCGCCGGAGCTGCTTCTTCGATTCGAGCGCGGCGATGAAGTCCTGCAGATCGCT
>DASRJF010000405.1:0-6555 GCA_035649615.1 Planctomycetota bacterium
CTCGCCATCCAGGTCGGCTCCACCCGGTCCATCGCGACGTTCATCCAGCGCGTCGGCCGCGCCGGCCACGCGTTGAAGAAGGTCCCCAAGGGGCGCGTCTTCCCCCTGACGCTCGACGAGCTCGTCGAGTCGGCGGCGATCCTGCGGGCCATCCGCAAGGGCGTCCTCGACCGCACGCCGCAACCCCCGCGCCCCCTCGACATCCTGGCCCAGCACACCGTGGCGGCCTGCGTCGCCGAGCCCTGGAGCGAGGACCGGCTCTTCGACTCGTTCCGCCGCGCGTGGCCCTATCGGGACCTCGCTCGCGCCGACTTCGACGCCGCGGTCGCGCTCCACACGAACGGCCGCTTCGCGCTGCTCCACCGCGACGGGGTCAACCGCCGGCTCATGGCGACGCGCCGCGCGCGCATCCCCGCCGTCACGTCCGGCGGCGCCATCCCGGACAACGCGGACTACCAGGTGCTCCAGGAGCCCGACGGCACGCACGTCGGATCGATCAACGAGGACTTCGCGATCGAGTCGAACGCGGGCGACATCTTCCAGCTCGGGAACACGTCGTGGAAGATCCTCCGCGTCGAGCCGGGCACGGTCCGGGTCGCCGACGCGAAGGGCCAGCCGCCGACGCTCCCGTTCTGGCTCGGCGAAGCGCCGTCGCGCACGGCCGAGCTCTCCGACGAGGTCGCGACGCTGCGGGAGGAGTGCGTGGACGCGGCGTGGGTCATGCGCGAGACGGGCGTCTCGGAGGCGGCGGCGCTGCAGATCGCCGATTATGTCGCGGCCGGCCGGCGAGCCCTCGGCGCCGTGCCCACCCGGAAGCGCGTCATCGCGGAGCGGTTCTTCGACGAGTCGGGCGGGATGCAGCTCGTCATCCACGCGCCCTTCGGCGGCCGGGTCAACCGCGCGTGGGGCCTGGCCCTGCGCAAGCGCTTCTGCCGCGGCTTCGGGTTCGAGCTCCAGGCCGCGTCGAACGAAGAGGCGATCGTCCTCTCGCTCGGCCCCCAGCACAGCTTCCCGCTCGACGAGGTCTTCAACTACCTGCATCCGAACACGGCGCGCGACGTCCTGGTCCAGGCCCTCCTGCCCGCGCCCATGTTCAAGGCGCGCTGGAGGTGGAACGCCCAGCGGTCGCTCCTCCTCGAGCGGACCCGCGGCGGCAAGCGCGTCCCGGCGCCGATCCTCCGGATGCGCGCCGACGACCTCCTCGCCGCGGCCTTCCCGGCGGCGGTCGCGTGCCCCGAGACCCTCCCCGGGGGCGACATCGAAGTCCCGATGGATCATCCGCTCGTCCGCCAGACCGTCGAGGACTGCCTCACCGAGGCGATGGACGTCGACGGATTCCTCGAGATCGTGCGCGGGTTGCGCGACGGCTCGATCGAGCGGCTCGCGGTGGACCTGCCCGAACCTTCGCCGTTCGCGCGCGGGATCCTCTCGTCGCAGCCCTACACGTTCCTCGACGACGCGCCGCTCGAGGAGCGCCGCACGCAGGCCGTCATGGTCCGGCGGACGCTCGACGCGAAGTCGGCGGACGACATCGGGGCGCTCGATCCCGACGCGATCCGCCGGGTGCGCGAGGAGGCGTGGCCCCGGCCCGAAAACGCCGAGGAGGCCCACGAGGCGCTCCTCTGGATGGGCTATGTCACCGACGATGAGGCGGTCGAATGGCGCGCGTGGCTCGAGGAGCTCGGCCCCCGCGTCGTTCATGAAGGTGACCGTTGGTACGCGGCTGAGACGGCCCGCGATCCGAAGTCGCTTCTGCGTGGACGCCTCGAAGCGCTCGGTCCCGTGTTCGGCAACGAGCCGGAGTTCCTGGAACTGGAACGCGAAGGAACCCTCCTGCGCGTCCGGATCGAGGGAAAGGAAGCCTGGTGCGACCGGCGGCTCCTGGCGCGCATCCACCGCTACACGATCGACCGGCTCCGGCGCGAGATCGAGCCCGTCACGGCGTCGGAGTTCCTGCGCTTCCTCTCCTGCTGGCAGCACGCGGACGACGCGCACCGCCTCGAGGGCCCGCGCGGCGTCGCGGAGGTCATCCGCCAGCTCGAGGGCTTCGAGGTCCCGGCCGCGGCGTGGGAGGGCAGCGTCCTTCCCGCGCGCGTGCGCGGCTACCGGCGCGAATGGCTCGATCAGCTGACGCTCTCCGGCGAAGTCGCGTGGGGCCGGATCTGGAGCGGAGGCGGCGGCCCGCTTCGGACCGCGCCGATGTGCCTGATCGCGCGCGAAAACCTCGACGCGTGGACGTCGCTGGCACCGGCTCCTTCGCTCGACGGCTTGAGCGGCGCCGCCCGCGACCTGTACGACCCGCTCCAATCGCGGGGAGCGATGTTTCCCCAGGAACTCGCCAAGACGGCGCACCTGCTGCCCGCCCATCTCGAGATCGGCTTGTCGGAACTCATCGCGCGAGGCCTCCTGACGTGCGACTCGTTCGGCGCCCTGCGCTGGCTCATGGTGCCGCCGTCGCGCCGCCGGGGTCCGCTGGCCACCGTCGGACGCTGGAGCCTGATCCGCCGCGACGCGTTATTACCAGCGGATCCCGCGTTCGCCGCGCGCGCGCTGCTGCGCCGGACGGGCGTCGTCTTCCGCAAGACGCTGGCGCGCGAGAAGCTCCCGATCCCGTGGCGCGACATCGTCCGGGTCTTCCGCACCCTGGAGGCGCGCGGCGACCTCCGCGGCGGCCGCTTCGTGGCGGGCTTCGACGGGGAGCAATACGCCCTGCCCGAAGCCGTCGAGCTCCTCCGCGCCGTCCGCCGCCGGGGCGAGGCGCCGACGCTCCAGGTTTCCGCGGGCGATCCGCTCAACTTCCGCGGCATCCTCACGCCCGACGAGCGCGTCCCCGCCATCGCCCGCCAGCGCGTCACCGTGGGTTAGCATGCCCCGGTTCCAATTCCGGATAGACTCCCAAAGACATGAAACGCTCCGTCTCGGTGCTGCTGCTGCTCGCGTCGTGCGCGCCTGAGTCCACGTCGATCCGCGGCGAGGAGCGCGAGGCGTTCATTCCGATGGTTCGCATCCGCCAGAGCCTGGACGGACAGCCGCCGTCGCCGCCGGACAGCCACGAGACGCGCGTGCGGTCGATGTTCGAATTCGACTTCGCGTACGGCCACGGCGAGAGCGACCAATCCATCGATGCGGGCGAGGATGTCGACTTCGCGGGCACGCAGATCTTCGGGCCCGCGGACGTCGACAGCGAATACGACCTGACGACCGCGCGTGCGCGCGTGGCGTTCGGGCCCGAAGTCGGCGACTTCCGGTTCGAAGGGATCATGGGGCTCGGCGCGAACCACTTCGCCCTGCGCGTGAGCTCGGGCGCGCTCGAGGACCACGATCACACGACGTCCCTGGGTTTTCTGCTGGGGTTGCGCGGGGCCGTGAAGCCGACGCCGTGGTCGGAGTTCTACGTCACGCTGGAGGAGTTCCTCGGCGGGGGCAGCGGGGATCCGGTCGAAGTCTCGATGATCGAGGTGGGCGTGACGTTCACACCGCCGGAGCTCGGCGCCGGACTCGTGCTCGGCTGGCGCCGGTGGCGTTATCTCGAGGAACGGAGCGGGTCGGACATCAACCTCGAGCTGTCCGGGCTCATGGTCGGCGTGGAGCTGGGGTTCTGAGCGCCGCCGCGGCGACTCGATTCCGCTCGAAGGTTCAGCCGCCGACCCGCTCAACTTCCGGGGGATCCTCACGCCCGACGAGCGGGTGCCGGTGATTGCCCGCCGGCGCGTCACCGTGGGATAATCCCGCGATGTCCAAGACCCTGGCCGTCCTCTTGTCCGTCCTTTTCATCCAGGATCCCGGTCCAACTCGAAACCCTTGGGCGGGTTTTCCCGACGGCTCCTGGGCGCTGATCGAGTCCGTGGACACCCAGGGGAAGGAAACGACCATCCTCCGACAGAAATTCATCGTTCGGATCGAAACGGGCGGCAGCGTGGCATGCCTGATCACCCAACAGGATGACGCAGGCGACAAGCCCATCCGTCCACGTCGGAGTGTTCATGTTCCCGGGGTCTTGGTAACCGAGCTGGTGGGGACCGCCTCCAAGACCGCGAGCGAGAAGTTCCAGGTCGGCGATCGCTCGATCGCCTGCGAACGCTCCGACTACGAGCTCAAAGATGGGGACCTCGACGTTCGAGTCACCGCGTGGCGGACGAAGGAGCTCAAGATCCCCTATCGAGAACTGAAGCGCGGCATGGGAAGAGACCTCGCCCTCGACCCGGACATCGTCCGGCTCGATCTGACCCTCAAGAGGGGCGCCGACTCCGAGACGTGTTCGATCAAGGTCGTCGAGCTGGATCACAAGCTCGCCGTCGACGGCAAGGACCTCTCCTGCGTCGTCGAGGAGGGGACGGTGGACGTGAAGAAGGGGACGCGCGCCTACAAGGGATCCGTGCGCCGATGGCTCGGCAACGCCGTGCCGGGGCGTGTCCTGCGATCCGAAGTCCGGGGAGAGGCGGACGGCAAGAAAGTCGAGCGGATCGAGCGCGTGATCAGCTTCAGGGGCCCCCAGTAACCTCCCGGTGAAACCTCGCCCGCCCTGTTTTCGCGCCCTCCGAATTCCCCATTCCACCTTCCTTCTCCTCTATTCCACTTGACTTCCATTCCCTCATGATAAGTAAATACTCACTTACATGGGCGCCGCCAAACGACTCCCGACGCCGGAACGCCGCGAGCAGATCGTCGCGACCGCCATGCGGTGCTTCGCCGAGCGCGGGTTCGAGGGCACGACGACGCGGATGCTCGCGCGCGCCGCGGGCGTCAGCGAGGGCCTCATCTTCCGCCACTTCCCCACCAAGCGGTCGCTCTACCGAGCCATCATCGCGCGGCGGATCGCGGAGGGTCCCGGCGGGCTCATGCCCGCCGAGGCCGCGGAACGGGGCGACGACCGCGCGGTCCTCTCCTCCATCGCGTCGACCCTCGTCGCGCGCGTCGGCAAGGATCCGTCCTTCATGCGCCTGATGTTCTTCAGCGCCCTCGAGGGCGCCCCGCTCTCGCGCATGTTCTACCAGGCGCGCGTCCGGCGGGTCCGCCGCTTCCTCGCGGCGTACCTCGAGCGCCGGATGAAGGAGGGCGCGCTGAGGGCGGCGGATCCCGCGGCGGCCGCGGGCGCCTTTATGGGCATGGTCGCCAACTACATCCAGCAGAAGCACCTCTTCCGGGTGCCGGTGTCGCCGCTGCCCGTGGACCGGCTCGTGAAGACGTGGGTCGACCTCTTCCTGGGGGGCCTCCGGCGATGAGACGTCTCGCGACCGGCCTCCTCCTCCTCGGCTCCGCGGCGTGCTCGACGCGCGAGGGGATGGATCTCGTCGATCCGATTCTCATGGAGCACCGGGAGCGGGCGGACGTCCAGGAATCGGAGCGCGCCATCGAGAAGATCACCGGGGAGATCCAGGGCAAGGACGAGTGGACCGTCCAGGACTGCATCGACCTCGCCTGCCTCCACAACGACCGGCTGCGCGCGCGCGGCGAGACCTACTACCAGGCCGTCCTGGCGCGCGACATCATCACCGCGGGCGCGCTCCCCAGCGTCTCGGCCCGCGCGACGTACTACCGCCAGGAAAGCCCCTCCGGGCTGGGAAACCTGAACGGGGAGAGCCTCCGCGCCCGCGACGAAGCCTTCCTCCGCATGGAAGTCCCCCTCTTCGCCGGATTCCGCGAATGGAACGCGCGCTCGGGCGCGACCGAGATCATCGAGGCCGAGGCCGCCGCCCTGCGCCACCAGAAGGGCCTCATCTCCGTCCTCGTCGCGGAGGGGTTCTTCTCCGTCCTCCGCTTCCAGCGTTCCCTCGCGACGATCGAGGCCTCCCTCGCCACCCAGCGGGCCCGCCGCGCCGAGATGGAGGCGCGCCACAAGGCCGGCATCGCGCGGAAAACGGAGCTCCTGCTCGTCGAGTCCCAGCTCGCCTCGACCGAGTCCAGCCGCGCCCGCGCGTCCAACGACCTCCAGGTCGCGCGCGCCCGCCTGGCCAGCCTGCTCGGCGTCACCGCCGGGCGGCCGCTCAAGGACGAGCCCTACGACCAGGCGCCCGAGCCGGTCGACATGCTCCTCGCGCGGGCGGAAGAGAGGCGCGCCGATCTCCTGGAGCTCCAGCGCCGCGTCAAGGCCGCGGAAAAGTCGGTCGACGTGGAATGGGGCGCGTGGCTGCCGACCCTGCAGGCCACCGGGAACCTCTGGCAGCACCGGGACGGCTCGTCGGAGGACGTCGACTGGGACGTCCTCCTGGAGGCGGAGCTGAACCTCTTCGCGGGCGGCGAGACCCGGGCGCGGATCTCGGACGCCAAGTCGCGAGTCCGGCAGGCGGAATTCGAGCTGCGCGCCCAGCGCGTCGACGTCTCGCTGCTGGTCCGGCAGGAGTACCACGCCTGGCACAGCCTCGACGAGACGATCAAGTCTCTCCAGAAGGAAGTCGCCGCCACGGGGGAGAACTTCAAGCTCCTGCAGGAGGAGTACAAGCAGAAGATCGCGAGCAACCTCGAGGTGCAGATCGCCCAGGACCTGCTGCTCCAGGCCCAGCTCGCGCTCGAGGCCGCCCGGCTCGACCGGAAGGCGGCGTGGTTCAGGATTCGATT
>DASRJF010000406.1:0-3417 GCA_035649615.1 Planctomycetota bacterium
GTTCGCTGTGCCCACCTGGACGGCGCAGGCGCCCGCGACCATGAACTCGAGCGCGTCGTCGGCGTTCGAGATGCCGCCGATGCCGATGACGGGCGCCTTGGGCAGCTTCCCGCACACCTCCCACACCATCCGGAGCGCGACCGGCTTGATCGCGGGACCCGACAATCCCCCCGTGATCGCGCCGAGCGCCGGCGCGCGCTTCCGCCAGTCGATCGCCATCCCCTTGAGCGTGTTGACGAGCGACAGGCCGTCCGCGCCCCCCTCCATCGCCGCGCGCGCGATTGAGACGATGTCGGAGACGTTGGGCGTGAGCTTGGCGAAAACCGGCCGTCGCGTCGCCGCCTTCGCGACCCTGACCACGCGCTCGGTGGACGCCGGGTCGGTTGCGTGGTCCATCCCGTGCGAGACGTTGGGGCAGCTGATGTTGAGCTCGAACGCGTCCACCCGGGGCAGCTTGTCGATCGCCGCGACGAGTTCGCCGTATTCCTCGACCGTCTCCCCGGAGACGCTCACGATCAGGGCGCACGGGTAGTCCTTCACCTCGGGGTAGCGCTTCTTGATCCAACCCTCGAGGCCGTAGTTCTCGAGGCCGATCGAATTCAGCATCCCGCTCGGCGTCTCCCAGACGCGCGGCGGCGGATTCCCCTTGCGGGGCCGGCGCGTGACGGTCTTCTCCACGACCGCGCCGAGCTTCGAGACGTCGAGCACGGTGTCCATGAGGGCGCCGAACGTGCCCGACGCGACCATGACGGGATTCGAAAGTCGGAGCGGCCCAACGTCGACCGCGAGATCGGGAGCGGTCTCAGGCCGGCGTGGAGGGGCTTTGCGGGTCGGGGGCATTCGAGGGCTCCGGGTCGGGGGCGATGGAGGTCGCCGGCGCGTCGGCGCGCGGCATGGGCTCCGTCTCGCCCACGGCGATGCGTTCCGTGGAGAGGGCCGGATCCTCGGCGCGCGCCTTCTTCTTGTCGTCGAAGAAGAGCATCTCGAGCGACAGGAGCAAGACCCCGATGCAGATGCAGGAATCCGCCAGGTTGAAGAGGGGCCACGGGCGGTCGCCCCCGTAGTAGAACTTGATGAAGTCCCGCACGTGGTCGAACCGCAGGCGGTCGTACATGTTGCCCAGCGTGCCGCCGAGGATCAGGGCCAGCGCCGCCGTGAGCACCCACCGCGGCTTCTTCACGGAGAGGAAGATGAAGAGGATCGCCGGGACCGCGAGGACGGACACGATCTTGAAGACCGCCCCGGCGCCCGGGAAGAGCCCAAAGACGATTCCCTGGTTCGTCGTGTGCCCGAAATAGAAGAACCCCGGGATGACCTCCACCTCGTCGCCGACGGTCGGGAGGTGGAAAAAGGCCGTCGACTTCGTCCAGAGGTCCAGCGCGGCGGCGGCGAGGGCGATGGCGATGAACCAGAGGCGGTGTTGCATCAGCGAGTCGATTGTAAGGGAGCTTTAAGCTCTAAGCCATAAGCTTTAAGCAGCTGCAAGCCCGTGGGCGGATGCCGTTCCAACTCCGTGTGAGACCGTCCGCGGGGCTTAGAGCTTAGAGCTTAAAGCTTAAAGCTCTCTTACTCGCCTTCTTCCTTCTTCTTGCAGGCGAGGCACAGCCGCGTGTAGGGGATCGCCTTCAGGCGGGGCTTCGGGATGGGCTTCTTGCAATTCTCGCAGACGCCGAACGTGTTGTCGGCGATCCGGTCGAGGGCGTCCTGGATCTGCTGGAGCTCCTCGCCCTCGCTCTCCATCAGGCCGAGCGTGATGTCCTGCTCGAAATTGTCCGTCCCCTGGTCGGCCATGTGCATGGGGAGGCTGGAGAGGTCGCCCGCGTCGGTCTTCTTGAGCGCTTCGGTCTCGAGCTTGTTGACGTCGCCCAGGAGCTGGCGCCGGCGGAGCTGCAGGAGGACCTTGAACTGCTTGAGCTCGCCCTTCGGGAGGGGGCTCTCGATCTTCTCGACCTTGGGCGCAGCCTTGGTCGCGGCCTTGAGGGCCGCCTTCACCTTGCGGGGCATCTCTTCTCCAGAATCAGGGTTTCGCGGCCTTGGCCACCGGAACCTGGGCGGGCGTGGAGGCGGCCTGGGGGGCCTTGGGTTGCTTGAGCTCGCGGGCGCGCAGCTCCGTCAGGATCCGCGCGATGTCGCGGCGGTGGGAGCGGAAGAGCGCCTTGTTCTCGACCGTGCTCGTCACGGTCTGCGTCCGCAGTCCGTGGAGCGCCTTCGACAGGCCTTCGAGCTCCTTGCGGAGGTCGTCCTCGGCCATCGCCTTGAAATTCCGTTTCTTCTTGTCGGCCATGGGATTCCTTCTACCGCTTCCGCGCGATCAGCTTGGTGCTGAGGGAGACCTTGTGGGCGATCAGGTTGAGGCACTGGCGGGCGAAATCCTCCGAGACGCCCGACACCTCGTACAGGATCGTCCCCGGCAGGCAGACGGCGGCGTAGTACTCGGGCTCGCCCTTGCCCTTGCCCATGCGCGTCTCCGCGGGCTTGGCGCTGATCGACTTGTGGGGGAAGACCCGGATGTAGAGGCGCCCCTCCGTGCCCATCATGTGGGTGGCGGCGACGCGGCCGGCCTCGATCTCCCGGGCGCTCAGCCAGCCGTACTCGGTGGCCATGAGCCCGTAGTCGCCGAAGCTCACCTTGTTCCCGCGCGTCGCGACGCCCTTCATGGTGCCGCGGTGCGTCTTGCGGAACTTGACCCGTTTCGGCATCAACATGGGATCACGCCTTCTCTGCTGGGGCCGCGGGCGGGAGGACGGGCGCGCGCGCGCCGGCCGTGTCGGGCTTGGCCGAGGGGCTCGCGTCGAACTTCTCGCCCTTGTAGATCCACACCTTGATCCCGATCGTGCCCTTGGTGGTGATCGCGGTCGAGATCGCGAAGTCGATGATGCCGCGCAGCGTGTTCAGCGGGATGCGCCCGAGGTGGATGTGCTCGCACCGCGCGATTTCCGCGCCGCCGAGGCGGCCCTTGATCTGGATCTTCACGCCCTTGGCGCCGAGGTCCATGATCATCTCGGCGTAGCGGCGCATCGTGCGGCGGTACGGCGCGCGGCGGTTCAGCTGCTCCGCGATCGCCTCGCCCACGATCTGGCTGTCGAGCTCGGGGGTGTCGATCTCGTCGACCTTGACCTCGACGGCCCGTCCCGCGAGGAGGCCCAGGTCCTCGATGATCTTGTCGACCTTGGCGCCCTTCTTGCCGATGAGCAGGCCCGGCCGGGCGGCGGAGAGGATGATGCGCATCTTCTCGCCGATGCGCTCGATCTCGATCCGCGAGATGCCGGCGAAGCCGTATTCCTTCTTCACGAAGTTGCGGATCCGCCGGTCCTCCACGAGCCACGTCCCGAAGTTCTTCTTCGTGGCGTACCAGCGGGAGCGCCATCCGATCGTGATGCCGGTCCTGAACGCGATCGGGTTTACCTTCTGGCCCAT
>DASRJF010000407.1:0-8279 GCA_035649615.1 Planctomycetota bacterium
CGCCAGCGTGTCGGCGCGGAATCCCCAGTCGCGGCGCGCCTGCGGATCGCGCAGCCGCCCTCCGGCGTAGAGTCCCCACCCCGCGATGCAGACGGCGAGGAACGGGAGCTTGAGACCGAGAAGGTTCTCGAAGACCAGGTAAACGGCGCCCGTGGCGATCACCGCGACGATTTCACCGACGGCGCGGCGGCGGGAGACGGGCATCTGATTTGGACGTCGAGAAATTGAGCCTGTTACTCGACTCTGCAGTGCTTGCACCGAGCGAGGACCGCTCAAGGCGGTCCGATTCGAAGTGGGCGTGGACAGACTCGAACTGTCGACCTTCCGCTTATCAAGCGGATGCTCTAACCAACTGAGCTACACGCCCCCATTGGACCGATTCTCGATTCTTGATTCTCGATTCCGATTGCCGGACGCCGCGAATGCAAGGTCGGCCCACCTGGTTCGCGGCTTGACATCTGAAGCCCCGACGAAGACTCAGAGACAAAATCGGGGCGAAAGATGGAGGCGACCGGAATCGAACCGGCAACCTCCTGGTTGCAAACCAGGCGTTCTCCCAATTGAACTACGCCCCCGGGATCGCCGCCGGCGGAGCGGAGTTTACTGTCACGCACGCGTCGGGTCAATCCCGGCTCGTATCGCTGCCAAGGACCCGGACGTTGGACTTCGGGAGAGCCATGAACTCCGGACTCGCCTCCGGTTGACGCTCGTATGTCGTGTCACTATGATGCGCCCAACATTCCGGAGCGTTTCATGATCGACCCCCGGCTGGCCGAGGAGAACGACAAGGAGGAGAAGGACGAAGCCGGCGGCATGCTCAAGCGCATGCTCAAGGCGCGCGCGATCTTCCTCTCCGAGGGCATCACCGACAAGACGGCGCGCCGCATCCAGACGTCGCTCCTCATGCTGCAGCAGGACGACGACAAGTCCCCGATCACGGTCTACATCAACTCGCCCGGCGGGCAGGCCGACAGCGGCTTCGCCATGTACGACTTCATCCGCTTCGTCAAGCCGCCCGTCCGCACGATCGTCACCGGCATGTGCGCCAGCGCCGCGGTCCTCCCCTTCCTCGCCGTGCCCAAGGAACGCCGCTTCTCGCTCCCCAACGCCCGCTTCCTCCTGCACCAGCCGTCGACGATGGTCATGGGCTCCGCGTCCGACGTCGCCATCAACGCCGAGGAAATCGTCAAGCTCCGCGAGCGGTACAACGCGATCGTCGGCCAGGAAACCGGCAAGACGATGGAGCAGGTCACGAGCGACGCCGACCGCGACTTCTGGCTCTCCCCCTCCCAGGCGAAGGAGTACGGCCTCGTCGGGAAGATCGTGAAGACGTTCCCCGAAATGGAGAAGTGATCGCGCGCGATGGCGGCACTTGAGGTCGAGAAGGTCGTCAAGTCGTACGGCCTCAAGCGCGCCGCCGACGGCGTGTCGTTCTCCGTCGAGGCGGGCGAACTCTTCGGACTCCTCGGACCCAACGGCGCCGGCAAGACCACCCTCATCCGGATGATCATGGACATCATCCGACCGGACGAGGGCTCGATCCGCGCCCTCGGCCTCCCCGTGACCACGGACGTGAAGGACCGCCTCGCGTACCTCCCCGAGGAGCGCGGCCTCTACCAGAAACAGCGCGTCGGGGACGTCCTCGTCTTCCTCGGCGAACTGAAGGGGCTTCCCCACCCCCTGGCGCGGAAGCGCGCCGACGAGTACCTCGACCGCGTCGGACTCCTCGAGACGCGCCGCAAGAAGATGCGCGAGCTCTCCAAGGGGATGCAGCAGAAAGTCCAGATCGCCGCCGTGCTGCAGCACGAGCCCGCCCTCGTGATCCTCGACGAGCCGTTCATCGGCCTCGACCCCGCCAACCGCGCGCTCGTCATCGACCTCCTGAAGCAGGCGGCGGCCCGCGGCGCCGCCGTGATCCTCTCGACCCACCTCATGGACCAGGTCGAGGCGCTCTGCTCGCGCATCATCCTGATCCACCAGGGGCGCGAGGTCCTATCGGGTCCGCTCCGGGAGGTGAAGGAGCGGCACGCCGACCGCTCGATCCTGATCGAGACCGACGCGCCGCTCGAGGGCCGCGCCGAGGTGGAGCGGATCGCGGGGAAGGTCGACGGCCTGACGAGGCTCGTCCTCCGCGAGCCGCCGGAGAAATTCCTCGCGCGGCTCGTCTCGGAGGGCCGGACCATCCGCCACTTCGAGCACGCCCTTCCCTCGCTCGACGAGATCTTCCTGAAGGCGACGGGGGCGAAGCCGTGAAGAAGATCCTCGTCGTGGCCCGGCACGAATTCTCGACCACGGTGAAACGCGTGGGGTTCCTGGTGGTCACGGTCGGCATCCCCCTCTTCGCCGCGCTCGTGTTCGGCGTCGTGATCCTCCTCCAGAGCCGGACCATCGAGCAGGAGCAGCGGGGCATCGAACGATCCCGCGTCGGGTTCGTCGATCTCAGCGGCCTCCCGGCGAAGCCGCACCCGCCGGGCAAGGACTGGAAGTCCTACGCCGACGCGGAGACCGCCCGACGGTCCATGCGCGCCGACGGTGTCGAGGTCTTGCTGGTGATTCCGCCTGACTACATCGAGTCCGGCCGGATCGAGGAGCTGACGACGCGGCGACCCTCCCTCCTGTCGTCGTTCGGCCGGAGCTACATGCCCGGCGATTTCAAGGAATGGCTGGTCAGCCGCGTGCTCGACGGCGCCGCGCCGGACCGGATCAAGCGGGCCCGCTATCCCGTGGAAAACTCGGTGGTCCAGTTCCTGGTACCGGACGCCTCCGGGCCCGCCGCCACGGAAAGTCCCGATGACTATCTGAAGCGCCTGATCACGGCCGGGTTCTTCTTCGCGCTCCTCTTCATCTCGACTTCGGTGTCGGGCGGCTACCTGATCCAAGGCATGGCGGATGAGAAGGAGAACCGGGTCCTCGAGATGGTGATCTCGTCCGTCACGCCGGGCCAGCTGATGGCGGGCAAGCTGATCGGGCTCGGCGGGGCCGGCCTGCTCCAGGTCGCGATCTGGTCGGTCCTCGGCGTGACCACCGTCCTGTGGCTCGTGACGGCCTTCGCGCTCAACCCCGGGCTGTTCGGATTCTGCGCGATCTTCTATCTCTTCGGCTACCTGCTCTTCGGCAGCCTGCTGCTCGGGATCGGCTCGCTCGGGAGCAACCAGCGCGAGGCGATGCAGTACACGTGGGTGCTGAGCCTCATGAACGCGGTGCCGGCGATGCTGTGGTTCGTGGTGCTCTCCGAGCCGCAGGGCGCGGTCGCCCGGGGGTTGACCCTCTTCCCGCTGACCGCGCCGGTCACGATCATGGCCCGGTATTCGGTCGACCCCGCAGGCACGCCGACCTGGGAGATCCTCGCGACGATCGGGTGGCTCGCGCTGTGGACGTGGCTCGCCCTGCGCTTCAGCGCGAAGATCTACCGTGTCGGGCTGCTTCTCTACGGCAAACGCCCGACGCCCCGAGAGATCTGGCGGTGGCTCCGGGCTTGAAGAGTTCTGGGGTCTGCGTTCTGGGTTCCGGGTTCGTTCGGGGTTCCAGGTTCCGAGGTCACTTCGGTCAAACTACGAACTCAGAACGAACGCCGAACTCTGAACGCCGAACCCTGAACTCCGACCGGATCCCCGCACCTGATCCCGCGAAAGGAACAGGCGGAGGCTTCAAGCTTCGAGCCGCCCCGCACGTGTTCGTCGCCCTTCATTGTCGTGGGCTGATCTACCCTCAACGAGCCCCCGCGCCAGACTGGACACCCCGCGCCGACGCTGCTAACCTACGCCGACTCCGGGGGCCTTTCATGTCGACCCGCGCGTGGTATTCCTCACCACGCCCCCCCTCTTTCCTTCCGACTTTGGACCTTGGATTTCAGCCCCCAGGACTCGCCTGATGCCCCGTCGCGATGACCTCCACAAGATCCTTCTGATCGGCTCCGGTCCGATCGTCATCGGCCAGGCCTGCGAGTTCGACTATTCCGGCGTCCAGGCGTGCAAGGCCCTCCGGGAGGAGGGCTACCAGGTCGTGCTCGTGAATTCCAACCCCGCCACGATCATGACCGACCCGGACATGGCGGACCGCACCTACATCGAGCCCGTCACCCCGGAGATGGTCGAGAAGATCATCGAGCGCGAGAAGCCGGACGCCATCCTCCCCACGCTCGGCGGCCAGACCGGCCTCAACACCGCGATCGCCGTCCACGACCGGGGCGTCCTCAAGAAGCACGGCGTCGAGATGATCGGCGCCAACGCGGCCTCGATCCGGAAGGCCGAGGACCGCGACCTCTTCAAGAAGGCGATGAAGAAGATCGGCCTCGAGCTCCCCCGCTCCGGCGACGCGAAGACGCTCGACGAGGCGCGGGCGATCCGCGAGGAGCTCGGCCTCCCGCTCGTCATCCGCCCGAGCTTCACGCTCGGGGGCACCGGCGGCGGCATCGCCTACAACAAGGACGAGTTCGAGCGCATCGTCCAGTCCGGCCTCGAGCAGTCCATGGTCCACGCGGTGCTCATCGAGGAATCGATCTTCGGCTGGAAGGAGTACGAGCTCGAGGTGATGCGCGACCTCAAGGACAACGTCGTCATCGTCTGCTCGATCGAGAACTTCGACCCGATGGGCGTCCACACGGGCGACTCCATCACCGTCGCCCCCGCCCAGACGCTGACCGACCGCGAGTACCAGGCGATGCGCGACGCGTCCGTCCTCATCATGCGCGAGATCGGCATCGAGTGCGGCGGCTCGAACATCCAGTTCGCGATCCATCCGAAGGACGGCCGGATGGTCGTCATCGAGATGAACCCTCGCGTCTCGCGCAGCTCCGCGCTCGCCTCGAAGGCCACGGGCTTTCCGATCGCGAAGATCTCCGCCAAGCTCGCGGTCGGCTACACCCTCGACGAGATCCCGAACGACATCACGCGCAAGACGCCCGCGTGCTTCGAGCCGACCATCGACTACGTCGTCGTCAAGACGCCGCGCTGGGCGTTCGAGAAGTTCCCGGAGGCGGATCCGACGCTGACGATCCAGATGAAGAGCGTCGGCGAGACGATGTCGATCGGGCGCACGTTCAAGGAGGCGCTCCAGAAGTCGATCCGGTCGCTGGAGCAGGACCGCAGCGGGCTCGGGCTCGACCGCAAGGACCGCATGCTCACCGGCTCGCCGCCCACGCGGGAGCAGGTCACCGAGAAGCTCACCGCGCCCAACGTGGAGCGGCTCTACTACATCCGGTACGCCTTCAAGCTCGGCATGACCGTCGAGGAGATCGCGGGCCTCTCGAAGATCGACCCCTGGTTCCTCGAGGAGATCCGGCAGATCGTGGCCTTCGAGGACGAGCTGGGCCGCCGGGGATCGCTCGACCGCGTCTCCGAGCCCGACCTGCGGCGCGCCAAGCGCCTGGGATTCTCGGACCGCCAGCTCGCGGTGCTCTTCAAGTCGACCGCGTCCGACGTGCGCCGCCGCCGGCTCGAGTTCGGGATCCGCCCCGCGTACAAGCTCGTCGACACCTGCGCCGCGGAGTTCGAGGCGGCCACGCCCTACTACTACGCGACCTACGAAAAGGAGAGCGAGCACCGCCTCGACGACCGGCGGAAGATCATGATCCTCGGGGGCGGGCCCAACCGGATCGGGCAGGGCATCGAGTTCGACTACTGCTGCGTCCACGCCTCGTTCGCCCTGCGCGAGCTGGGATACGAGGTGATCATGGTCAATTCGAATCCCGAGACCGTCTCGACCGACTACGACATCAGCGACCAGCTCTTCTTCGACCCGCTGACGGAAGAGGACGTGCTGAACATCTGGGAGACGATGAAGCCCGAGGGCGTCATCGTCCAGCTCGGCGGGCAGACCCCCCTGAACCTGGCGCGGCCGCTCGTCGACGCCGGAGTGAAGATCCTCGGGACCCGGATCGATTCGATCGAGCGCGCGGAGGACCGGGAGAAATTCGTCGAGGTCATCAAGAAGCTCGGCCTCTCCCAGCCGCCGAGCGGGATCGCCGGCGACTTCGACACGGCGCGGAAGATCGCGGGGTCGCTCGGGTACCCGGTCCTCGTGCGGCCGAGCTACGTCCTCGGCGGGCGCGCCATGGCGATCTGCTACGACGACGACATGCTCCAGCGGTTCATGAAGGAAGCCACCGAGGTCAACCCGGACCATCCGGTCCTGGTCGACAAGTTCATCGAGGACGCGATCGAGGTGGACGTGGACGCGCTGGCCGACGGCGAGGACGTCTTCATCGGCGGGATCCTCGAGCACATCGAGATGGCGGGCGTCCACTCCGGCGACAGCGCGATGGCGATCCCGGCGCACACGCTGTCCGACGCGCAGATGGAGCGGATCCGGCGCGCGACCATCGCCCTCGCCAGGGAGCTCGACGTGCGCGGGCTCATGAACATCCAGTTCGCCATCAAGGCGGAGACGGCCTACGTCCTCGAGGTCAACCCCCGGGCGTCACGCACGGTCCCCTTCACCGCCAAGGCGATCGGCATCCCGCTGGCCAAGATCGCGGCGCAGCTCATGGTCGGCGCGAAGCTGCGCGACCTCGGCCTCAAGCGCGAGATCGAGCCCCGCCACACGAGCGTCAAGGAGTCGGTCTTCCCGTTCCGCAAGTTCGCGGGGACCGACATCATCCTGGGTCCGGAGATGAAGTCGACGGGCGAGGTCATGGGGATCGACCTCGACTTCGGCCGCGCCTACGCGAAGGCGCAGCTGGGGGCGGGCCACAAGCTGCCGCTGAAGGGCACGATCTTCCTGAGCGTGAAGGACCACGACAAGCGCGACATGATCCAGATCGCGAAGCGGCTGGAGCTCATGGGCTTCACGCTCGTGGCCACCGGCGGGACGGCGCGCGCGCTCGAGCGCAACGGCGTCCAGGTCCGGCCCATCTTCAAGATCAAGGAGGGGCGCCCCAACGCCATCGATCTCGTCATCAACAAGGAGATCGACCTCATCATCAACACGCCGAGCGGCAAGGGCGCGAAGACGGACGAGGGGCAGATCCGCGCCTTCGCCGTGAGCCACGGGATCCACGTGATCACGTCGATCGCCGCCGCGCAGGCCGCCGTGAACGGGATCGAGGCCCTCCTCAAGCGCCAGCTCGAAGTGCGGGCGCTGCAGGACTACCACCCGCACCTGGCCCGGAGCGCCCCGCCGCCCGCCCTCGGCGATCCGCGTCAGAAGCCTTCCGCGTCCAGCTCTCAGCAGCTGTCCGCCGATCGCTGATGGCCGACTGCTATACTCGTCTTCATGTCCGGCCCCGCGAGCGTCCTCATCGTCACCGACGACTCGGCCATCGCCGAGCGGTTCCGGATGCTCGCCGCCAAGGCGGGCTACGCGCCGGTGGTCGAGGGCCAGTTCGAAGGCGTCACGGACGCGGTCCGGCGGATCCAGCCGCGGGCCGCGCTGCTCCTGTGGCGCGGCGGCCGGCTGAGCGCGCTCATCGTCGGCCGGCTCATGAACCTCTGGCCCCTGCCGGTGCTGGCGTTCGAGGACGCCGAGGACCTGCACGGCATCCTGCGCGCCCGCCGGGCCGACGCCTACGACGTCCTGGCGGCCACCGCGCCGGACGAGGAGGTCATCGAGCGGCTCAAGGAGGCGGTGCAGGAAGGGGAGCGGCTCCGCGCGGGGGGCCGGCCCCGGGTCGGCCCGTACGAGATCGGCGAGATGCTGGGGCGCGGCGGCGGCGGCTCGGTCTTCGCCGCCCGCGACCTCGCGCACGACCGCGACGTCGCGATCAAGGTCCTCCACCCCGACCACGCGTACAACGCCGACTACGTGGCCCGCTTTACGCGCGAAGCGTCCTCCGCGGCGCGGCTCGACCATCCGAACCTGATGAAGGTCTTCGACGCGGGGAAGGCGCGCGGCCGCGTCTACATCTCGATGGAGCGCGTCCACGGGAAGCCGCTCGACGTCATCCTGCGCGACGAGGGCCCCTTCAAGCCCGTCCGCGCCCTCCGCCTCGCGCGGCAGATCGCCGCGGGATTGATGCACGCCCACGGCATGGGGCTCCTGCACCGCGACATCAAGCCCTCGAACGTCATCGTCGACGACCAGGACCGCGTGAAGCTCCTCGACTTCGGCCTGCTCAAGCCCGCGATCGAGGAGCACACGCCGATCACGCGCGCGGACGAGTTCATCGGCACGCTGCAGTACTCCGCGCCCGAGCGGCTGCGCGGCGAGAAGGCCGACGCGCGGTGCGACATCTACTCGCTCGGCGTGGTGCTCTACGAGATGCTCTCCGGCCTGCGCCCCCACCCCGGCAGCGACAGCAACATCGTCGCCCAGTCGGTCGCCTCGGGCTGCATGCCCGTCCC
>DASRJF010000408.1:0-2999 GCA_035649615.1 Planctomycetota bacterium
CGCGGCTGTTACATCTACCCTCCCGCGCCGTCGATGCGCCTCGCGACCGACCTCATCGAGTACGCGTGCAAGAACCTGCCCCAGTGGAACTTCATCTCGGTCTCGGGCTACCACGTCCGCGAGGCGGGCTCGACCGCCGCCCAGGAGCTCGGCTTCACGATCGCCAACGCGATCGGCTACGCGGAGGAGGCCCTCCGCCGCGGGATCGACCCCGACCTCTTCGGCCGCCGCGTCAGCTTCTTCTTCAACGGCCACAGCGACTTCTTCGAGGAGATCGCGAAATTCCGCGCCGCGCGGCGGATGTGGGCGCGCCTCATGCGCGACCGCTTCGGCGCGAAGGACCCGCGCGCGTGGATGCTGCGGTTCCACACCCAGACCGCGGGCTCCACGCTCACGGCGCAGCAGCCCGAGAACAACGTCGTGCGCGTCGCGCTCCAGGCGCTCTCGGCGGCGCTCGGCGGCACCCAGTCGCTCCACACGAACGCGCTCGACGAGGCCCTCGCGCTCCCGAGCGAAGGCGCCGCCTCGATCGCGCTCCGCACCCAGCAGATCCTCGCGAACGAGATCGGCCTCCAGGACGCCGCCGACCCCTTCGGGGGCTCGTGGCACCTCGAGAAGGAGACCGACCGCCTCGAGCGCGAGGCGCAGGCCATCATCGACGAGATCGCGAAACGGGGCGGGCCCGTCCCGGCGATCGCCCAGCGGTACTACCAGTCCGAGATCGAGAAAAGCGCCGTGGCCCACCAGCGGGCGCTCGAGGCGGGGAAGAAGATCGTCGTCGGGGTGAACCGCTACGTCGAGAAGGAGAACGGCGCCGTGAAGGTGAAGCTCCTGCGCATCAACGAGAAGGTCCGCACCGCGCGCATCCGCCGCGTCGAGGCGGCGAAGAAGAAACGCGACGCCGGCCGGGCCCGGGCGGCGCTCGACCGCCTCAAGACCGACGCGGCGGACTCCACGAATCTCATGGACGGCGTGCTGGAGGCGGTCCGGTCGTCGGTTACGCTGGGCGAAATCAGCCACGCGCTGCGGGGCGTCTTCGGAATCTACGACCAGACGAGGGCCTCATGATCATCAGGAAGATCGAGCATCTCGGGATCGCCGTCTCCAATCTCGAGGAGGCGATGAAGCTGTACCGCGACGCGCTGAAGCTCCCCGTCGCCGACCTCGAAGTGCTCGGCGACATGAAGCTCAAGGTCATCAAGGTGAAGGCGGGCGACACGGTCCTGGAGCTCCTCGAGCCGCTCGCCGGGGAGACCGTCCTCTCGAAATTCCTCGAGTCGCGCGGCGGCGGGATTCACCACGTCTGTTTCGAGGTCGACGACGTGATGGGGGCGACGATGGAGCTCGCCTCCCAGGGGTATGAACCCCTGTGGCCGGAGCCCCGCCGGGGCGCGGGCAACCGGCTCGTGAACTTCTTGAAGCCGAAGAAGACCGGCGGCGTCCTGATCGAATTCAACCAGCCGGCCTGAGAGTGAACCGCTCTCTTGAACGTTCGGATCGGCTGGTCCTATAATCCCGCTGTTACGCAACGACACACCCTTTGGGGGGAGCCGCGGATGGGCAATCCGGAAATCGAGCAGAAGGTCATCGCCATCGTTTCGAGCAAGCTCAACGTGGCGAAGGAAAAGATCACCCGCGAATCGAGCTTCATCAACGACCTCGGCGCGGACAGCCTCGACACGGTCGAGCTGGTGATGGAGATCGAAGACACCTTCGATCTGAGCATCCCCGACGACGCGGCGGAGAAGATCCAGACGGTCGGGGACGCCATCAAGTACATCGAGACGAACAAAAGTGCCTAAGCACCGGGTAGTCATCACCGGAATCGGCGTCGTCACCCCGCTCGGCAACGATGTTCCCTCGTTCTGGGAAGGCTGCCTCGCCGGCAAGAGCGGCGTCGCCCTCCTGACGAAATTCCCCACCGACGGGATGAAGGTCCGGTTCGGCGGGGAGGTGAAGAACTTCAACCCCGCGGACTGGCTCGACCCCAAGGAGGTCGGCCGGACCGATCCGTTCGTCCACCTCGCCGTCGCCGCCGCGATCCAGGCGTGGAAGGATGGAGGCGTCGACCTCGCCAAGGAGGACAAGTACCGCTGCGGCGCGATCATCGCCAGCGGCATCGGCGGGCTCAACGAGCTGCAGGAGCAGCACATCCGCTACCTGCAGAAGGGCCCGACCAAGACCAACCCCTTCTTCGTCCCCAAGATGATGCTCAACGCGGCGGCGGGCCACATCGCGATCAAGCTCGGCCTCGGCGGCCCGAATTTCGGCGTGGCCTCCGCCTGCGCCTCCGCGAACCACGCCATGGCGTGCGCCCTCCGGCTCATCCAGTACGGCGACGCGGACGTCATGGTCGCCGGCGGCGCCGAGGCGGCCATGACCTACCTCGGCCTCAACGGCTTCGCCAACATGGGCGCCCTGTCGGAACGCAACGACGCCCCCGCGAAGGCGTCCCGCCCCTTCGACAAGAACCGCGACGGGTTCGTCCAGGGCGAGGGCGCGGGCATGTTCGTGTTCGAGAAGCTGGAGCACGCGCTGAACCGCGGCGCCCGGATCTACGCCGAGGTGCTCGGCACGGGGAACAGCGACGACCACTTCCACATCACGGCGCCCGACCCCGACGGCTCCGGCGGCGCGTACGCGATGCAGGCCGCGATCAAGGACGCCGGGATCCGGCCCGACCAGCTGTCGTACATCAACGCCCACGGGACCTCGACCCCGCTCAACGACAAGATCGAGACCGCGGCGATCAAGCGCGTCCTGGGCGACCACGCCCGGCGCGTCCCGATCAGCTCCACGAAGTCGATGATCGGCCACCTCCTCGGCGCGGCCGCCGCGGTCGAGCTGGCGGCGACCGTCCTGTCGATCCGCGACGGCGTCGTCCATCCGACGATCAACTACGAGACGCCCGATCCCGAGTGCGACCTCGACTACGTCCCGAACGAGAAGCGGGCCGTGCACGTCGAGTACGCGATGTCCAACTCGCTCGGCTTCGGCGG
>DASRJF010000409.1:0-39147 GCA_035649615.1 Planctomycetota bacterium
GTTCCTGCCGCTTTTCGTCTTCGGGCTGCTCTACCAGGGGTTCTCGGGAACGCCGGGGCCGTCCTTCGAGGCTCCGCCCCCGCCTCGGCGCGCGTCACGCCCGATTCGAGCGACTGTTGAAGTCGCGGACTAACTCCAGCTTCAAGCTTCAAGCTCCAAGCTTCAAGCCAGAGCCCGTACGGGCCATGCCCGAATGGGCTCCTTCTAGCTTAAAGCTTAGAGCTTAAAGCTTAAAGCTGGAGTTAATCCGCGACTTCGACAGTCGCTCGAATCGGGCGTGACGCGCGCCGAGGCGGGGGCGGAGCCTCGAAGGACGGCCCCGGCGTTCCCGAGAACCCCTGGTAGAGCAGCCCGAAGACGAAAAGCGGCAGGAACGCCGCGAGGTGGAGCAGGACGCGCGTCGAGGGCGAGATCTGCTGCAGCGGCGCCAGCACCGCCAGCGAGATGCCGTAGGTCACGAAGACGCTCCCGATCAGCGACGAATTCAGCACGTAGAAGAACTTCGGGAAGAGCCCGCCCAACCCGCCGCCGAGCAGGAAGATCACCGCGGTCCCCAGCATCGTCTGCTCCCCGGCCTTGAAGAGGGTCGGTGAGAAGACCGAGGCGAAGAGCGCCACGGTGAAGCCCCCCAGGAGGATGCCGACGAACCGCTTGCAGAACGCCCCGATGTACGCGCCCGCCGCGGAGCACGCCGCGACATAAAGGAAGGGCGACGACGCGCCGTGCGGCGAGAAATGGCTTTTCAGGAAGAGGCCCGCCCACCCGCCGACGATGAGGCCGGTGATGCCGAGGAAGTACTCGTGGTGGCGCCAGCCGAACAGGAGGAACGAGCCCCCGAACACGATCGAGAGCAGGGCGATGATCTCGGGAAAGTAAGTCCCGATGAGGCTCTTGTGGTGGGAGAGGTTGAGCCGCTCCACGAAGTCGACAATTTCCCCGACGTTCATAGAAACTCCGCAATGTGATTCATCGGTCCGAGGGGCGCTTCCGCTTGAGAGAAATGGTCGCCGGGACCCGGGGCTATTTTTCGGAGATCAGCGTCTGGATGCATCTCCCGATCTCGCGCGCGTGGTCGCTGAAGATCGGATTGACGTACCGGACCAGGCCCTTGCGATCGATCACGAACACCATCGGCAGGTCGTCGATCCCGTAGGCCGAGGCGATGGGCCCCTTGAAGCCATCGCCGTCCAGGACGACCGGCCACGCGACGCCGGCCCGCGCCAGGTCGGTTTCCAGCTTCGCCTTGTCCTTGTCGATGGCCACCGCGAGGATCGAGACATCCGTCGCCGCGAATCGCCGGGCCAGCCGCTTCATCACGCCCGCCTCGACCGCGAAGTCGGGAAACGACGCGCCCAGGAAGTAGAGCACGGTCACCTTGCCCCGGGCGAAGTCGCCCTTGACCGCCTCGCCCTTCAGGTTCAAGCCCTCGACCGGCTTCGGAGGTTTCCCGATCCACAACCACGCGGCGAGGATCTGCTTCGCGAACTCGACGGTCGCCCCGTCGGGGCACGACCGGACCGTCTCCTCGAGCAGGGCCCGCCCGTCGCCGGGTTTTCCGGTGATCAGGAGGAAGAGCGCCTGCTGGAGCACGGTCGCCCATTCCTCCAGCTTCCCCTTGTACGCCGCGCGCAGGTCGGCGAGCGCCTTGAGCGCGTCGTCGTCGCGCCCCTCGCAAAGAAACGCCTGGGCGATCCGGAGCTTCGCCTCGAACAGGCGGGGATCCGTCGGGAAGTCGCGGACCAGGGCTTGGAACGACTCCCGCGCCTGCGCGTCCCGGCCGGCCGCCAGCCGGATCTGGCCGAGATTCATGAGGACCGTCGGAACTTGCGCGTGTTTCGGCCAGCCTTCGAAGAAGGCGCGGGCGTGCGCCTCCGACCCGTCGTAGTCCTCGAGGTCGGCGCAGATTTCGCACGCGATCGCGCGCGCGCGGGCCCCGGACTCGGAATCGGGCTTCGAGTCGATGAACTTGACGACCTCGGCCAGCGTCGCGCGCGCCGCGGCGGTGAGATCGTCGTAGGTCTTCGCCCGGCGGAGGGCGTCGCCGTGCCGCGCGATGATGGTGTCGAGAGGCGATGGCCCCTGCGCGAGAAGGACCGCCGCCAGCGTCAGAGTCGCGATCATGGCTTCCGTCTCCGGCAAAAATCACGTGCCCATTCCGGGCGGGGCTTCTATAACCTCCCCCATGGCGCGGCGCAAGCTCCGGCTCGGCCTCCTCACCGGAGGCGGCGACGGCCCGGGGCTCAACGCCGTCATCCGCGCCGTCGTCAAGAAGGGGATCCGGGACCTCGGCGCCTCGTTCGTCGGCATTCTCGACGGTTTCGTCGGGCTTGTCGAGCGCCGGTGGCGGCCCCTGACGTTCGACACGGTCTCGGGGATCCTGCACAACGCCGGGACGATCCTCGGCACGTCGAACAAGGGCGATCCGCTGGCCTACGGCGACCGCGGCAACGTGATGCCGGTCGTCCTCCGCCACCTGCGCGAGCTGAGGCTCGACGGGCTGATCTGCCTGGGCGGCGACGGGACGATGCGGATCGCGCAGGGCCTGTCCCGGCGGTGGAACCGCGTCGTCGGGATCCCGAAGACCATAGACAACGACGTGGCGGGGACCGAGATCACGTTCGGCTTCGACACCGCGGCGAAGGTCGCGGCCGACGCGGTCCAGATCCTGGCTGCGACGGCCGACGCGCACCGCCGGGTGATGGTCGTCGAGGTCATGGGGCGGACCGCGGGGTGGATCGCGCTGCACGCCGGGATCGCCGGGGGCGCGGACGTGATCCTCATCCCGGAGATCCGGGGGTCGATGAGCAAGGTCGCGGAGTTCATACGACGCCGGCACAAGACCCGGAGGTTCACGCTCGTCGTCGTCGCGGAGGGGGCGGCGCCCGAGGGCATCGACCGCGCGTCGCTGCACCCCGGGATCATCGGCACGACGGTGGCCGACCGGATCGAGGACGCGGGATTCGAGGCGCGGGTGACCATCCTCGGCCACCTTCAACGGAGCGCGCCGCCGACGCCCGCCGACCGGGTGCTCGCGACGCGGTTCGGCGCGGCGGCGGTGGATCTTGTCGCGGACCGAAAGTTCGGTCGCATGACCGCCGTCCGGGGGGGTAGAATTACAAGTCTGCCGCTGGCGCGGGTGGCAGGCCGGGTGAAGCTCGTGCCGCGGGACCACGAGTTGGTGCGGGCCGCCCGATCCTTGGGCACCTCATTTGGGGACGAGGGCGTTCTGTAGCTTATGTATCATAGGTTATACTTCCGGTGACCGGAGCGGACCGGCCCGCCGCGACTGGCGGGCCCGATTGGGAGGTGGGCATGGCCCCCCGCAAGCTGTACAAGATCGGCGAAGTGATGAAGTACACGAACCTGTCCCGCCAGACCATCCACAACTACACCATGATGGGCCTCATCCGCGAGGCGGACTGGACCGAGTCGGGCCACCGCCTCTACGCCGAAGAGGTCTTCGACCGCATCCGCAAGATCGAGATGCTCAAGCGGCACCGGCCCCTCCGGGAAGTGATGGAGATCCTGGGCAAAGAGGACGCCGTCACCAAGTCCTGACCCGGAAGCTGGAAGCGGGAAGTTGGAAGCGGGAATCCGGATTCCTTCAACCCGCCGTGACCGTCATTCCAAGTTTGAGGTTCCCCATTCCCCATTCCACATTCCTCATTCCCCATTCCCATTCCACATTCCGGATTCCGCATTCCATTCCACATTCCATCTTCCACCTTCCTTTCCAAATTGACTTCACTTCAAGGCCTGTCATGCCGATAGGCTCTTGATAGGGGCCGTTCCGCCTAGTGAGAGGGAGAGGGGAAATGGACTGGGTCCGCCGCTCCGTCGACTCGTTCCAATCCGCGTGGGCGGGCTTTCCCGTCAGCTACCGCGTCCTCACCGGCTTCCTCCTCGTCCTGCTCGCCCTGGTCGGCGCCTGGGGCGTCAACGCGGCGGGGAAAGAAGGCTGGGTCAAGATCGCCGACGCCGGGGAGTCGCTCGACAAGCGTGGGCAGATCGTGGCCAAGCTGCGCGAACTGAAGATCAAGACCAAGGTCGAGGGCGACACCATCTTCGTCTTGTCGACCCAGGCCGACGAGGCGATGCTCCAGCTTCACACGTCCGGTGCCCTCGGAGACGAGCCCTTCTTCAAGTACCTCCAGGAGACGAAAATCTTCGAGACGCGCGCGCAGTCCGACCGCCAGTGGCTCGTCGCCGTCCAGGGCCGGCTCGCCGCCCTCATCCAGAACCTGCCCTACGTCCGGCGCGCGTGGGTCCAGATCGCGGAGTCCGGCGACGCCAAGAGCCTGTTCTGGGCGAACGGCCGGGAGGCGACCGCCGCGGTCATCCTCGAACTCAAACCCCACGAGAAGATCACGCCCCGCCGGGCCGCCGGCATCGCGGCGCTCGTCGCCGCGGCCAGGCCCGACATCAAGCCGACCGGCGTGAAGATCCTCGACGAGACGGGCCAGCTCATCCGGGTCCTGGATTCGGAGTCGTTCGTCAGCCAGGACCTCCGGTCGCAGGAGTTCGAGATCGCGTCGAGCCTCGAGGCGAAGGCGCTGCTCGTGCTTCCCCACAATTCCCGGGTCGCCGTGACGGTGCGGCTCAACGCGGAGAGCCGGAAGCTGGAGCAGAAATCGGAGGAGAAGAACGGGGCGCCGCCGGTCGGGATCTCGGAAGGGGGGGACGATCCGGTGGTATCGTCGATCCGGCAGAAATCCGAGCAGCGGGACCTGCCGGCGGGATTCAGCATCGAGTTCATTTCGGTCGCGGCCCTGATTCCCGAAACGGCGGGCGATGTGCCCAGCGGAGCCGGTCCCCGCGCCGCGTTTCTCAGGCAAGTCACCGATGGCCTGCGCAACGCCACGGGGGCGAAGGACAAGGACATTTCGATCCGGATCGCGCCGCTCCCGGCCTCCGTGTTCACGAACGCGGTTCCCGCGGCGCCCGCTCCGCCGCCGCCCCCGACGGGAATCCGCCTCGACGAACGCGCCGCCCTGCTCGTCGCGTGCGGGATCCTCGCCCTCGCGGCCGCCTACGGACTCGTGCGGCGCCTGGCGCCCGCGGCGGAGCCCGGGGTCGTGGCGGAAGAGAGCCTGCGCGCCCCGGGCGAGTCGATCCTCTCCGCGCAGGACGAGGTGCTGGACAAGATCCGCGAGGGCGTGCGGGAATCGGTGGCTCGCAATCCGCGCGAGGCCGCCGACGTCGCCCGGAGGTGGATGGCGCCGTGACGCTGAAATCCCCGCCCGAAGGCCCGGCCCCCGGCGCGCGCCGCGTGGCCGTGCTCCTGTCGTCGCTCGACCTCGAGTCGGGCCGGACGCTGCTGCGGGAGTTTCCCGCGCCGGAGCGCCAGAAGGTCCTCATCGAAGTCGCCCGTCTCGAGATCGATCCGCCGTCGCGCGACGAGCTGGAGTCCACGCTGCGCGAGTTCCAGGCGATGCGCGAGACGACCCCCGCGCCGGGACCCGGCGGCCGGGAGGTCGCGCGCGCCCTCGTCGAGGCGGCGGGGGATCCCGAGGAGCGGCGCCGGCTGCTCGAGCGGATCGAGGCCGCCGTCCAGTCGGTCCCGTTCGGATTCCTCGCGAAGGCGGGGCCGGCCCGCCTGGCGGAGGCGCTGCGGGACGAGCACCCGCAGACGCTCGCGCTCATCGCGGCCTGCCTTCCGCCCGCCCAGTCCGCGCAGCTGATCGACCGCCTGCCGCTGAAGACGCAGGTCGAGGCGGTGCGCCGCCTCGCGACGATGGAGCCGATGCCGCCGGAGACGGTGCAACGGATCGAGAAGGCGCTCGAATCCCGGTTCGCGTCGAAGCGCGACGCCGGATCGCCGTCGCCGGGCGGATTCCGGTCGGCCGCCACCGTCCTGGGCCGGGCCCTGCCGGAAACCAGCCGCCACGTCCTGGCCGAGCTCGAATCCGACGATCCGGACTTGGCGGAGCAGCTCCGGGAGGCCCTGCTGTCGTTCGACGATTTGAGGGAAGTCGACGATCGCGGGCTCGTCGCGCTGGCCACGGAGATCGACTTGAAGACGATGGCCGTGGCGCTCAAGTCCCCGGCCCCGGAATTCACCTCGCGCCTCATTCCCGCCCTGGCTCCCGCGGAGGCGGCGCTCCTCGTCAGCACGATGGATGCCCTGGGGCCCGTGACGTTGCAGGAAATCACGGTGGCGCGACGCAAGATCTCGAGAACGGCGCAATGGCTCGAGGCGCGCGGGGAGCTCGAAGTGCGCCGCGTTCCCGGAAGGGTGGCTTGAATGGATCCGGTCCGTCCCTTTTACCTGCCGTCGTTCGAGAAGGAGGCCGAGGCGATCGTCGCCCGCTCCCGGGAACTGGCGCGCGACCTCACGGTCTCCGCTGCCGCCGAGTCGGTGCGGATCCGCGACGAGGCCCAGCGCGAGGGGTTCGAGCGGGGACAGGCCGAGGGGCGCGAGCGGGCCCGGCAGGAGGAATCGCGGAAGCTGGGCGACGCCCTCCGGAAGATCCTCGACGAGGTCGAGCGCCACCGGAGCCGCCTCGTCATGGAATCGGAGCGGGACGTCGTCCGGCTCGCCCTCGCCATCGCCGAGAAGATCGTCAAGGTGGAGGTGAAGCGCGGCAAGGCCGTCGCGGAGAACAACATCCGCGCCGCCCTCAAGCGCGCGGTCCGCGGTCACGCGCTGGAGATCCGGCTTCATCCGGACGACGCCGCGCGGCTCCGGCCGGCGGGATCGGAGTCCGACGGCGCGACCATCACGGCCGATCCTTCCATCTCCCCGGGCGGGTGCGTGGTCCGCACGCCGGCGGGCACGGTGGATCTCGACATCAAGACCCAGCTGGCTGAAATCGAGCGGGGCTTGCTGGGCGAATAGGACGATTCCCGATTGAAGAAATCGCGGACAGCGCACGGCGACTTGCCTATGCAGGAAATACTCTCGGATCGACCCTTCTCCCTGGAGCCGTACTTCGAGACGCTCTCGCGGCTCGACACCGCGCGCGTCACGGGCCGCGTGCGGCGGGTCGCGGGCCTCATCGCGGAGTGCGAGGGTCTCACCGCGCCGGTCGGGGCCGTCTGCGCCATCCAGCCCGCGGCGGGGGAGGCGCTGCGCGCGGAAGTCGTGGGATTCCGCGACGACGCGACGCTCCTCATGCCGTTCGGCGAAGTCTCGGGCGTCCGCCGCGGAGACGACGTGGTCTGTCTCCAGCTGGCGCCGCGCGTCTCGGTCGGGGACGCGCTGCTCGGGCGCGTGATCGACGCCGAGGGGAATCCGCTGGACGGCGCGCCGCCTCCCGTCACCGACGAATCGCGGCCGCTCTTCGGAAGGGCGCCGTCGCCGCTCGACCGGGACCGCATCGTCGAGCCGCTCGCGACGGGCGTGCGCGCGATCGACGCGTTCCACACGTGCGGGCGGGGCCAGAGAATCGGCCTCTTCTCCGGCTCCGGCGTGGGCAAGAGCGTGCTCCTCGGCATGCTCGCGCGGAGGGCCGCCGCCGATGTCGTGGTGGTGGCGCTCGTGGGCGAGCGCGGGCGCGAAGTGCGGGAGTTCATCGAGAAGAACCTCGGGCCGGAAGGCCGGGCGCGCGCGGTCGTGGTGGTGGAGACCGCCGAGCGCCCGCCGCTCCTCCGCTTCCGCGCCGCGTTCGTCGCGACGGCGATCGCCGAGCACTTCCGCGGGCGCGGCCGCCACGTCCTCCTGCTCATGGACTCGCTCACGCGGATGGCGAACGCCCAGCGCGAGATCGGCCTGTCCGCGGGCGAGCCGCCGGCCACGCGGGGATATCCGCCGTCGGTCTTCGCGACCCTGCCCCGGCTCCTGGAGCGCGCCGGCTCCTCCAACGGCGGCAGCGTCACCGGGATCTACTCGGTCCTCGTCGAGGGCGACGACCTCAACGAGCCCGTCGCCGACGCCGCGCGCAGCGTGCTCGACGGCCACCTCGTGCTCTCGCGGTCGCTGGCGGTCCGCGGCCACTATCCCGCGGTCGACACGCTCGCGAGCGTCTCGCGGCTCATGTCCGACGTCGCGTCCCCCGAGCACCGGCGCGCGGCCGCGCGCCTGGCGTCCTTCCTCGCCGTCCACAAGGACGCCGAGGACCTGATCAATGTCGGCGCCTACGTGAAGGGCGCGAATCCCGAGATCGACCGGGCCCTCGCGGCGCGGCCGGCGATCCTCGGCTACCTGCGGCAGGACGTCGAGGAGTGCGCGGAGTTCGGCGACTCGGTCCGCCGGCTGGTCGAGCTGGCCGCGGCGAACGGAGATCGCGCATGAACCGCCTGGATCGCCTGCTCCGGATCCGGAAGGCGGGCGAGGGGATCGAGCGCGGCCGGTTCGACCGGGCGCGGCTCGAGGCGGCGGCGCGGCGCGCCGAAACGGAAGCGGCGGCGTCGAAGCGCGACGCGGTGGGGGAAGACGTGCGCGCGCAATCGCGGGGAGCGATCGACGTCGCGCGGCTCCGGAGCGCCGCGGATTGCCGCGACGCGATGGCCCGCAGCCTTCTCACGGGAGAGGGCCTCGCCCGGGACGCGGACCGGCGCGCCGAGGAGCGGAGGCGCCGTCTCGAGGCCGCGAACCGGGAAGTGCGCGCGATCGAGAAGGTCGCCGAACGGCGGGCCGCCGCCGAAACGGCGCGCGCGCGCGCCGCGGAAACGCGTGAATGCGACGACCGGCCCCGGACCGCGGAGCGCCCGTGACGACGCGCCGATTGCGCCCGCCCCCCCAGCGGGGTAGCCTGTCCCTCATGCCCGACGGCTCCCTTCCGGTTCCGGCGGACGCCCTTCGCGACGTGGAACTCCAGGCGCGCCTCGAGCTCGGCCGCGCCCTCCTGCCGGTGCGCGACCTCCTGCAGCTGGGGCCGGGGGCGGTCGTCGAGCTCGACCGCCGCGTGGGAGATCCCGTCGAGCTCTTCGTGAACGACCGCCTCGTCGCGCGCGGGGAGATCGTGGTCGCCGGCGGATCGTTCGCGCTGCGCGTCACCGAAGTCCTGGCCCCCACCGATCCCGCTTGACCCCAGTTCAAAGTTCAAGGTCCAAAGTTATCCTGCGTCCGGAGTCCTGGGTCGGGCGGATTCCGGATGACCTTGAACTTTGAACCTTGAACCTTGATCCTTTCGGAATTCCCCTTCCCTTTTGATTCGCCAGAGATATAATTTACACATCATAGTTTACAAAATGTAAACTATGAGTTGGTTCGAGAGAGGGGAAGAGGGAATGGGTGCACCGCTCCAGGATCCGTCCGTCCCGGCCGCGCGCGTCGAAATCCCCGCCGAGCTCCTCCGCGAGGAGGTTCCTGCCCCGACGCCCCGGCTCCAGACGCTGAAAAAGTACGAGGACCAGCTGATCGGGCAGAACGCCGGGCCCGAGCCCGGCATCGGCGGGGCGCTCGCCGCCACCGCGTTCGTGGTCGCCCTCCTGCTCGGCGCGTTCCTCCTCCTGAGAAAATTCCTCGGTCGCTCCCGGCTGTTCGCCTCGAACTCCGCGCTTCGCATCCTGGCCCGCCGCCCGCTCGCGCCGAGGCAGGAAGTGATCCTCGTGGAAATCGGATCGCGCGTCCTCGTCGTGGGCGCCACGCGGGAATCGCTCTCGCGCCTCGGCGAGCTGACGAGCGCGGACGAGATCGCCGCGATCCGGTCCCGGTGCGGAGCCGCGCCCGTCGAATCCATCCCGGTCCGCGCCGCGCGTCCCGAACCCGTTCCCGTCGATTCCAAGCCGGGCGCCTCCTACGACGGCGTCCTCGAGGAACTCTCCAAGCTCCGCACCACGATGCACGACTGGTCCCGGCAGGAGGTGACACCATGAGCCGATTCTTCTTCGTCGCGACGCTGCTGGCGGTCGCCGCGTCCGCTCCTCTCGCGCTGTCCCGCAAAGAGGCGGCGCCCGCGCCCAGGGCTTCTGAAATTGTCTCGATGCCGGGCGGCCCGGCGGCGCGCCGCACGCTCTCCCTCTCCGACCGCGACTTGGGGCCCGCGTGGAGCGCGTTCGTCGCGTTCCGATTCCTGGGCGCCCCGTGTCCCCCCGAATCCGGGGCGAGATTCGTGAACGCCTTCTTCGACGGGCGCCTGCCCGCGGCGGCGGGATTCGTCCGGACCGAGCTCGCGAACATCGACCTCCCGGGCGCCGCGCGGATCGCGGACCGCGCGCGCTCGTTCGACCGGGCGCTCGTCCTCCTGGGCCCCGCGCCCGAATCGCTGCTCCGCGTGTTCGTCGAACGCGCCGAAGACCCCGAGGCTCACGTCGAGGCGACGCGCGCCAACGTGGAAGTCCTCGCCGGCCTCGTGGCGGATCCGGCGCTCGGCGAGCGGGCGTTCAGCCTGCTCAAGGCCGCCGGCGGCGTGCCGTCGCGGGCCATCCATGCCCTGAGCCAGCGGGTGGCGTGCGACTCCTGGGCCCGGACGGCGCTCGGATCGCTCGGGACCAAGGCGGTTCCGTGCCTCCTCGAAGCTCTCGATTCGTCCGACGCCCGGCGGCGCGCCGCGGGCGCCTGGGTCCTGGCGGGAATCGGCGACCCGGCCCACGCCGAGCGGATCCTCCAGGCCGCGCTGCCCGAGCTGGCGCGCGATTCGATCCCGGGAAACGCGGCCTTCGCGATCCGCGCGCTCGCCGCGCTCGGGGACCGCGCGCGGCCAGCCGTCCGCGTCCTCCTGAGGTCGGCGGACGACCAGGCGGTGGCGGGGGCGCTCCAGGTGCTCATGAAATCGGGCGGGGCAACCGCGGAAGATCTCGACGCGGCGCGGTCGCGCGTCGAGCGGCTCGCGTCGCGGGCCGCCGAGGCGGGCGACGAAGCGTCGATCGGCCTCGAATTGCGCGCGGCGCTCGGGGTGGCGACCGGGGCGATGAGAGTCCCCGATCCGCCCGAGAACCTGAATCCGTCGCAGGCGGAGTCGTCCGCCCGCACTTGGTAGGGAAGGGGAACCTCGTGACGTCGCGGCTTCTCGTGTCGGCTTTCGTCCTCGCCCTCTTCGCGGGGGGCGCGGCGGCGGCCTCCGCCTACGACCAGGACCGCGCGCCCGGGTCGAAGCAGGAGCAGAAGCCGGACGGGCTCATCCCCACGCAGGACTGGCTCAAGCGCGACGGCGATCCCGACAAGGTGGTCACGACGGTGCAGCTCTTCGTCATCTTCACCGTCCTCGCCCTCGCGCCCTCGATCCTCGTCCTCCTGACCTCGTTCACGCGGATCGTGATCGTCCTCTCGTTCGTGCGGCGCGCGCTCGCCCTCCAGGACCTGCCGCCGAACCAGGTCATCGTCGGGCTCTCCATGATCCTCACGTTCCTCGTCATGACGCCGACGATCACCGCCATCAAGCAGGACGCCGTCGACCCGTACCTCGCGGCCGACGCGAAGGCGCGGATCTCCCAGCCGGAGGCGCTCGACCGGTCCGTCAAGCACCTGCGCCACTTCATGGAGAAGCACACGCGGGGCGAGGACCTGACGCTTCTCATGGAGATCACGAAGCAGCCCCGCAAGGCCGAGGGCTGGACGCTGGCCGACGTGCCCACGACGGTCCTTATCCCCGCGTTCGTGATCAGCGAGCTCCGCCGGGCGTTCATCATGGGATTCGCGCTGTTCCTTCCCTTCCTCGTCATCGACATGGTCGTGGCCTCGATCCTCGTGTCGATGGGCATGATCGTCCTCCCGCCGATGCTGATCTCGATCCCGTTCAAGATCCTCCTGTTCGTGTTGGTGGATGGATGGCACCTGATCGTGGGGTCGCTCGTGAAGAGTTTTTACTGAGACTTCAGACTTCGGACTTCAGACTTCAGAAAGAGGTCGTCAGTGGTCAGTTTTCAGGAATCGGGAATCGCTAATCACCAATCGCCAATCGCCAATCGCTTTTTGAACGTCGGGAATCGGCAATAGGTGATCGTTCCTGGGGAATCGAGACATGGAGTTTGCGACGGACGTGGCGCGCGAGGCGCTCTGGATCGCGGTGAAGATTTCGCTTCCCGTCCTCGCCGTCGGGCTGGCCGTGGGCCTGGTCGTGGCGATCCTCCAGGCGGCCACGCAGGTCCAGGAGTCGTCGCTCACGTTCCTCCCCAAGATGCTCGCGATCGTCCTGACGCTGGCCCTGCTGATGCCGTGGATGCTGTCGGTGCTGGTCGAGTACGCCCGGAGGCTGATCTCGGGATTTCCCGGGATGACGATGTGACCGGACATGAACGCGATGGGAATCGAGAACTCGCCTTTCTTCGTGCTGCTGGCCATCCGCTTCGGCGGGCTGGTCGTGTCGGCGCCCCTGTTCGGCAGCCCTCCGGTTCCGCTGCCGTTGCGGGGCGCGCTGGCGATCCTCCTGGCCTTTCTCTTCACGCCGCTGGCGGGGCCTTCGACGGGAGCGACGTGGACGGCGGGAGCGTTCGTCCTCGCGGCGGCCGCGGAAGGCGCCGTCGGACTCCTCATCGGGTTCACGGCGTCGCTGCTCTTCGCGGCGGTCCGGCTGGCCGGGCACCTCGTGGACCAGGACATGGGCCTCTCGCTCGCGGCGGTCCTCGATCCGGTCACGGGCGAGCCGGTGTCGATCGTGGGCCAGTTCCAGGGGCTGCTCGCCCTGGTGGTGTACCTCGTCATCAACGGCCATCACATCCTGCTGACGGCGGTGGCCGAGAGCCTTCGCGTCCTGCCGGTGGGCGGCGGGATCGGGTCCCCGGGCGCGGGCCCGGGCCTCGTCGGGGACATGGCCGCGGGCCTGTTCGGGGTGGCCCTGACGCTCGCGATTCCCGCCCTGGCCACGCTCTTCCTCGTCACGGTGGCGATGGCGTTCCTCGCCCGCGGCGTTCCGGAGATGAATCTCCTCGCGCTCGGCTATCCGATGCGGACGCTCGTGGGAATGGCCGCGCTCGCGGTCAGCGTGGGGTACTTCGTGCGGGCGTTCGCGAAGCTGGCTTCGGACCAGGAGGGGATCCTGCGGGGTCTCGTGGGAATGCTCGGGGGAAGGCCGTGAGCCAGATCGCCCGGCTGCTGCCGCTCGCGGCGCTCCTCGGAGCGTGGGTCGCGGCCGCGCCGAAGGTCGAGGAACCGCGCGCTCCGGGCGCCGTGGACCGGGCGTGGACGTCGCGCGGATTCGCGGAACAGCTCCAGGCGGCGGCGGACCGCGCGGGCGCGGAACTGCGCGAGGCGCCCGAAGTCGCCTGGGCAGACGTCGCCGTGCGCTCGATCGACGACCATGCGCCGCTGCAGGTCGAAGCCTCGATCGAGTGGAGTTCCGCAGTTCCCGCTGAAAGACAAGAGGCGCTCCTGACGGCCGTGCGCTCGTGGTTCGAGTCGTTCGCGATCGTGGAAGTCGTGACGAAATGATGACTGAAACCGAAGTCGAGGACCGGACGGAAGCCCCGACCCCGCGGCGGCTCCGGGAGGCCCGCAAGAAGGGACAGGTCGCGGTGAGCCGCGATCTCGCCGCCGCGCTGGCGCTGCTGGCCACGGCCGGCGGTCTTCACCTGCTCGGACCTTGGCTGATGGCCGGACTTCGCGCGGGACTGGGGCGCTCGCTGTCGGGACTTCATGAAATGAACTCCGCGGAGGCCGCCGTTTCCGCGCTGGGCCTCGGCGGGGAAATGATGGGCGCCGCGGCGCCGATCCTGGTCTTCGCCCTGGCCGCCGGCGTCCTCGCGACGCTGACGCAGGTGGGTTTCATCTTCACGACCGAGACCCTCAAGCTCCAGCCGGACCGCCTGGATCCCCTCGGCGGATTCCGGCGCGCGTTCTCCATGCAAACGTTCGTCGGAATCGCGGGAGGCCTGGCCAAGGGCGCGGTCATCCTGGGAATCCTCGCCGCCTCGCTCTGGCAGGAGCGCGCGACGCTCGCCGGATTGTCAACGCGGCCCCTCTCCGAGGGACTCGCGGTCCTCACGGGGTCCGCCGCGGCCCTGTTCACCAAGACCGCGCTCGCCCTGCTCGCGCTCGGAGTGGTCGACTGGGCGTACCGGCGCTGGCAGCACCTCCGCGACCTGCGGATGAGCCGTCGCGAAGTCCAGGACGAGCTGAGGGAATTCGAGGGCGATCCCGAGATCAAGCGTCGCCGCCGGTCCCACCACGCGCAGCTCGACGAGACGCGCATGCTCGCGCACGTCCCCGGCGCGCTCGCGGTCGTCACCGACGACGGCGATGTCGCGGTCGCGCTCGGAGGGGAGGGCGGGACGCCGGTCGTCCTGGCGAAGGCTCGCGGGGCGGTCGCGGACCGGATCCGCGAAACGGCGCTCGGCCACGGCATCCCCGTGCTGGAACGGGCGGACCTGGCCCGGGGGCTCAACCGGCGCGGGAAGTCCGGCTCGGAAGTGCCGTCGGGCCTTCGCGAGGGGGCGGCGGAAGTCCTGGCGGTGGCGCGCGAGATGAAAGGCAACGGATGACGTTCGACCGGATGACGGACGGGGTGACGAAGCACCGCGACCTGCTTTTTGTCGCGGGGCTCCTCGGCATCCTGTTCATCGTCTTCGTTCCGATGCCGACGCCGCTCGTCGACCTCCTGCTCGTGGGGTCGATGGGCCTGTCGATCATGGTCCTCCTCGCGTCGGTCTACGCGAAGGAGCCCGCGGGCTTCTCGGTCCTGCCCTCGGCGCTCCTGCTCCTGACCGCGTACCGGCTCGCCCTGAACATCGCGACCACGCGCCTCATCCTGGGCACGGCGCACGAGCGGGGCACGTCGGCGGCGGGCGAAGTCATCCGGGCCTTCGGCGAGTTCGTGGGAGGGCACGACCTCATCGTCGGATTCGTCCTCTTCGCGATCCTGCTGATCGTGAACTTCATCGTCATCACGAAGGGCGCGGGTCGCATCTCGGAAGTCGCCGCCCGATTCATGCTCGATGCCATGCCCGGCAAGCAGATGGCCGTGGACACGGACCTGAACTCCGGGGCCATCGACGAGAAAGAGGCGCGGGCGCGGCGCGCGAAGATCGCCAAGGAGGCCGACTTCTACGGCGCGATGGACGGCGCGACGAAATTCGTCCGGGGCGACGCCATCGCGGCGGTCCTGATCACGCTGGTCAACATCATCGGGGGCTTCCTGATCGGAACCCTGCGCCACGGCATGCCGCTCTCGGAGGCCCTGCAGACCTACACGATCCTGACGATCGGCGAAGGCCTCGTCGCCCAGATCCCCGCCCTGATCGTCTCCCTCGGGGCGGGCCTCATCGTGACGCGCGCCACGACGTCGTCCGATCTCGGCCGCGATTTCCTCGGCCAGATCTTCTCCGAGCGCAAGGCCGTCGCGATCGCCGCGATTTTCCTCCTGGTTCTCGCGCCGACGGGCCTTCCGTTCCTGCCGCTCGCGGCGGGAGCGGGCCTGCTCGGCGCGATCGTCTGGACGCTCGGCCGCGGCGCGAAGGCCGCCGAGAAGCGCGAAGCCGACCAGCGCTCCCTCGACGCCGCCGCGCCTCCCGCCCCGGTGTCGGCGGAGCGGCTGCTGCGCGTGGAGCCGCTGGAGATCGAGGTCGGCCTGGGCCTCGTCCGCCTCCTCGACGCCGGGTACGGACTCGTCGCCCGCATCGAGGCGCTCCGCCGGGAGCTGGCGGCCGACCTCGGCCTGCTCGTGCCCGCGGCGCGGGTCCGCGACACCCTGGACCTCGAATCGACCCACTACCGGATCCGGCTCCGCGGCGTGACGATCGCGAAAGGCGCCCTCCAGGCGGAACGGCTCCTCGCCGTCGACACGGGCCGCGTGAGCGGACCCCTCGAGGGACTCGCGACGCGCGATCCGATCCAGGGACGCCCGGCCTTCTGGATTTCGGAAGCCGGGCGATCGGAGGCGGAAGGGTCGGGCTATCGCGTGAGCGACGCGGTGTCCGTCCTCCACGACCACCTGCGCGACGTGCTGCGTCGGAACGCCGCGGACCTGCTGACGCGGGACGACGTCACCGCCCTGGTGAAGTCCCTCAAGGAGGCCCGTCCCGCGGTTGTCGAGGAAGTCGTCCCGGCGGTCGTCCGGCCGGGCGAGCTCCAGAAGGTGCTCCGGAACCTGCTCCGCGAGGGGGTCTCGATCCGCGACCTGGGGACGATCCTCGAGACTCTGGGAGATTACGGCCCGCGCACGAAGGACCCCGAGATCCTCACGGAATACGTCCGCCAGGGACTGGCCGGAACCCTGTGCGCCCGCCACCTGGATCCGGACGGCCGGCTGTACGTCATCACGCTCGATCCGAAGCTCGAGGACATGATCCGGGGCGCGACGGAGCGGAACGAGTCCGGCTCCGTCCTGGCGATCGCGCCGTCGCTCCTGGCCGGCATTACGCAGCGCGTGGGTCGCGAGGTCGACCGCCTGGTCGCCGCCGGACATGCCGCGGTGATCCTCTGCGCCCCCGCGGTCCGGGCGCAGGTCCGCCGGCTGGCCGACATGATCCAGCCCGGGATCGAGGTCCTGTCCTTCAACGAGATCCTCAGGGACGTTCGCGTCGAGGCATTGGGAATGGTCACCGCGGAGTGATTGATGCTCATCAAGAAATACGCCGGGGCGAATGAGAAGGCCGTGCTCGCGCGCGTCCGCGCCGATCTCGGTCCGGACGCGGTGATCCTCCACTCGAGCCTGGTCCGCCCCGCGGGGCTGGCCCGGCTTTTCCGGGGGCCGCGGTTCGAGGTCGTCGCGGGCGGCGGCTTCCGCATCGTGCGCGACTACCCGAACGGATCGCCGCCGGTCTCGCCCCCGACGATCCGGAGGGGCGCGGCGGCGCCGGCGATCTCTCCCGAGCAGCTCCAGAAGGAGATTTCGGAGATCAAGGCGATGATCGCCCGTCGCGCGCGCGCGGCGGCCCTCACGTCGGCCACGCCCGAGCTCCACGAGGAGTTCGCGGCGCTCTCGACCGCCCGGGTGTCGGACGACCTGGCGCGATCGCTGTTCCAGCGGATCACGGAGCGCCTCTCCGCCGCCGCCCTCCGCGACCGGACGGCCATCCGGGAGGCGATCCGCGGCGCGGTGAAGGCGTCGATCAAGTGCGCCGACGGCATCGCCCTCCAGCCGGGCCGGTGCGTCAAGGTCGCCTTCATCGGCCCCACGGGCGTCGGCAAGACGACGACGATCGCCAAGCTGATCTCGATCTACGCCTACCGGGGACAGGAAGTCGCGGTCGTGACGAACGACACCTACCGGATCGCGGCCTCCGAGCAGATCAAGCGCGTGGCCCAGCTCGTGGGCGTCCCCGTCCGCGTCTGCCGCACGGGGCCCGAGATGACGGAGGCCGTGCAGGGCTTCTCGGACCGGGACCTGGTCCTCATCGACACCGCCGGCCGCAGCCAGAAGGACGACGGGAAGATCGACGACCTGTGCGCCACGCTCAAGTCGGCCGCGCCCGACGAGGTCCACCTGGTCCTCAGCTCGACGACGAACTCCGAGACGCTCGTGGACACCGTGAAGCGCTTCTCGCCCTGCGGCTTCACCAAGATCGTCATCACGAAGCTCGACGAGGCGATGAAAGTCGGGCTCGTCCTGGACGTCCTGTCGAAGGTCGACAAGCGCCTGTCGTTCATCACGACCGGGCAGGAGATTCCCCGCGACATCGAGATCGCGGACAGCGACCGCATGACGTCGCTGATCCTCGGGGAGGAGACGCTGTGAATCCCTCCACGGTGGCCCGTCGCGACTTCGGCAAGATCGTTCCCGCCGAACCCGATCGCAATGCCGCGCGCGACCAGGCCGACGGCCTGCGCCGGATCTCGGGATTCCGCCGGCGCGCGGCGCGCGTCCTGGCCGTGACCAGCGGCAAGGGCGGCGTGGGGAAGACGAATCTCTCCGTCAATCTCGGCCTCGCGCTCGCCGCGACGGGGAGCCGGGTCGTGATCGTGGACCTCGATCTCGGCCTCGCCAACGCGGACATCCTGTTCGACATCGCGACCCGGTACAACCTGGCCGACGTGATCTCCGGCCGCCGGTCGTTGGACGAGGTGCTGGTCCAGGCGGCCCCGGGGCTGCGGATCGTGCCGGGCGCGTCGGGCGTCGAGCGGCTGGCCAACCTGGGCGAGGCGGAGCGGCAGGCCCTCGTGGCCGGGCTCGATTCGCTCTGCGCGGACGCCGACTTCGTGATCTGCGACACCGGCGCGGGGATCTCGCGGAACACGACGTCGTTCCTCGCCGCGGCCGACGAGGTGCTGATCGTCACGACGCCGGAGCCGACGGCCGTCGTCGACGCGTACGCGGTCATCAAGCTCATCGCCCTGTCGGGCGACCACGGCGACCTCGGCCTGGTGATCAACATGGCGGAAAACGCGGAGGAGGCGCGGCGGTTCTCGCACGGGATCGCGATCACGGCGAACAAGCTCCTTAACGCGTACGTGGCGGAGCTCGGGTTCATCCTGCGCGACCCGAACGTGGCGCAGTCCGTGCGGAAGCGCCGGCCGGTCTTCCTCGAGCATCCCCATTCGCCGGCCAGCCGGGGGATCCGGGACCTGGCGTCGCGGATCGTGGCCGGGGCCGCGCCCGGGGCGGGCGGGGAGCGCGTGAGTTTCGTGCGGAGGCTGCTGGGGGCGCTGGGGCGGTGAAGTCATGGAGAAGAAGCTCGGCGCCATCCTGGGGATTCTCGCGGCGGCCGCGGTGATCTTCGCGGGGGTGTCGCACGGCGTGCCGGCCGGGGAGACGCTCGTGCGGGCCGCGGTGGCGTTCGCGGCGGGGGGGCTGGTCGGCTGGCTGGTCTTCGGCAAGCTCGGGGCGGCATTGATGCGGGAGGCGGCGGGTTCGGAACGCAAGGATTCCGAAGGATCTGGAACGGAAAACGGTGAACGCAACGGTTGACGGCCAACGGTAAACGGCGGACGGCAGAGGGGGGGAAACCAACATGGCTCTGGTGACGAAACGGCCGAAGGAAGAGCTGACGCGCCTCTGGGGTGAGTTCAAGCGCGGCGGCGACGTGGCGATCCGGAACATCCTCGCGGAGGAGTACCTTCCGATCGTCAAGTACGTGGCCGACCGCATGATCGAGCGGTTGCCGCACAACGTCCAGGTCGAGGACCTGTGCGGGTCCGGGATGTTCGGGCTGCTCGACGCGATCGACAAGTTCGACATGTCGCGCGGCGTGAAGTTCGAGACGTACTGCGTGGGCCGCATCCGGGGCTCGATCCTGGACGACCTGCGGAACATGGACTGGGTGCCGCGCCTCACCCGCGCGCGCTCGAACAAGCTCGAGGCCGCGTACGTCAAGCTGGAGCGCGAGCTCGGCCGCGCCCCGACCGACGTCGAGGTCTCCCGCGAGATGAAGATCTCGATCGAGGAGCTCGACAGCCTCCACCGCGAGGTGAGCGGCGCCTCGATGATCCCGATCGTCCACCGCCCCCTCGAGAAGGAGCAGGAGCCGCTCGGCGTCGACGTCATGGAGGATCCGCGGGTCGAGGGCCCCCTCTCCGACTCCGCGAAGCGCGACTTCCTCGAGTTCTGCCACAAGAAGCTGTCGACGAAGGAGCGGAACATCCTGAGCCTGTACTACTACGACGATTTGACACTCAAGGAGATCGGCCGTATTTTGGGCCTCTCGGAATCGCGCGTGTGCCAGCTGCATGCGAAGCTCGTCACCCGGTTGAGAGCCTACCTGGCCCGATCCCAAGGAGAATCCAGCTAGGTATCGACGAGTCCTGGGTTCAAGGTCCAAGGTGATTCAAGGTCCATCGTCCTGCGTCGTTCAAAGTCGACATTGGACCGACCTTGGATTCCGGACCTTGGATAACTTTGGACTCAGGACCAAGGACTTCTGCGCATAGACTAGCGGCCATGCGCCTCTTGCTCACGAACGACGACGGCGTCGCGGCGGACGGCCTGGTCGCGCTGGAGCGCGAGCTCCGTCCGCTCGGCGAGATCTGGATCGTCGCGCCGGAGCGCCAGCAGAGCGGCGTCAGCCACTCGCTGACGATCTACAAGCCTCTCCTCGTGCGCGAAGCCGCCCACCCGTACTCGCGGGCGTTCGCCGTCGACGGGACGCCCGCGGACTGCGTCAAGCTCGCCCTCGTGGAGCTCCTCGACGAGCCGCCCGACGTGGTCGTCAGCGGGATCAACTTCGGCCTCAACGTCGCCAACAACATCCTGTACTCCGGGACGCTCGCGGGAGCGCTCGAGGGGGCGCTGTACGGGCATCCCTCGTTCGCCGTGTCGCTGGAGGCGAGTCCCGAGCCCCAGTGGGGGGTCGCCGCCCGCATCGCGCGGCGGATGATCGAGACGATCCTCCCGAAGCACAAGGGAAAGGCCGGCGTCTTCAACATCAACGTCCCGGCCCGGGCGGCCGCGGCCATCAAGGGGACGCTCGTGACGCGGCAGGAGGGCCTGCCGTGGCAGGACGCGTTCGACCGGCGGGAGGACCCGCGCGGCCGCGTCTACTACTGGCTCAAGGGGACGCCCGAGCGGAACTACAAGTCGCGCCCGACGACCGAGAACGGCCACACCCCGACCGACGCGTTCGCCGTCCGGAACGGCTACGTCTCGGTGACGCCGCTCCATCGCGACCTGACGAACCACCACCTGCTGGCGGATCTGGGCAAGCTCGCGAAGGGGTTTCCGGTCCGTCGTCGCAAGTCCTGATCGTCTGTTAGACTCCGCCTTCATGTCCTGGTTCGAACCCTGGATCGCCCGCGCCGTCGCGGACCTGGCTTCGTCCCGCCTTCTCCGCGACCCGAAGGTCGTCGAGAGCGTCCGGGGACCGTTCGTCACCATCGGCGGCCGGGAAGTGCTCTCCTTCTGCTCGAACGACTACCTCGGCCTTTCGCAACACGAGCGATTGACGTCGGCGGTTCGGGCCGGGTCCCGGTGGGGCGCGGGGTCGTCGCGCCTCATGGCGGGAACGACAGCCGCCCATCGCGAGTTGGAGAGGGCGATCGCCCGGTTCCTGGGGACCGAGTCGGCCCTCTGCTTCGCTTCCGGGGCGGCGGCCAACGCGGGGCTTCTCACGTCGATCGCCGATGCCGGGACGCTCGTGCTCTCCGACGAGCTCAACCACGCGAGCGTCGTGGATGCGTGCCGCCTGTCGAAGGCGCAGGTGAAGGTCTATCCCCACGCGGACGCGGAGGCGGCCGGGAAGATCCTGGCGTCGGAGGCGGCGTCTCGGAAACTGATCTTCACCGACACCGTCTTCAGCATGGACGGCGACCTCGCGCCGCTGGCCGCGCTGCGGAAGGCGGCCGACCTCCACGGGGCGGAGTTGATCGTCGACGACGCGCACGGCTTCGGAGTGCTGGGGCAGTCCGGACGCGGCGCCGTGGAGCTGGCCGGTGTCGAAGTCGCCGCGCGAACCGCGAACCTCTCGAAAGCGGCGGGTTCGATCGGCGGATTCGTGGCGGGCTCGGCCGATCTCGTGCGGTTGATGGAATCGAAGGCGCGGTCGTACATCTACACGACCGCGTCGCCCCCCGCGGTGGCCGAAGCGGGGCAGGCGGCGGTCGGGCTCGTCCGGGAGGCGCACGCCGCGCGTCGCCGGGCGCTCGCCTTAGCAGATCGCCTCGCGCGGGGCATCCGCTCCTTGGGCTACGCCGTCCGCGAATCGCCCGCGCCTTTCCTGCCGGTTGTCCTGGGTTCCGAGGAGCGTGCGCTCGAAGTCGCGGGAGACTTGTGGGAAAAGGGTTTCCTCGTCCCCGCCATCCGTCCGCCGACGGTGCCGAAGGGGACCTGCCGCCTGCGGATCTCGGTCACCGCCCTTCACAACGAGGAGCACGTCGATGCGCTCGTCTCGGCGCTCCCGAAGCGCTGAATGGAGGGCCCGGGACCGCAAGGTCCTCTGGCATCCCTTCACTCAACACACCGCGTGGGATGAAGAGGACTTCCCGGTCATCGATCGGGCGCAGGGGTCGTGGCTGTTTGATCTCGATGGAAAAAAGTACCTCGACGGCGTGTCGTCGATGTGGTGCACCGCGGCGGGGCATCTCCATCCGAAAGTTGTCCGGGCCATCTCGCGCCAGCTTCGGAAGCTCGACCACGCGACGTTTCTCGGGCTGACGAACGTTCCGGCCATCCAGCTCGCGGAGAAGCTGCTGGCGAAGGCGCCGCGCGGGCTCGCGCGCGTCTTCTATTCCGACAACGGGTCGACGGCGGTCGAGATCGCGCTCAAGATGGCGCTGCAGTATTGGGCGCAGACCGGCCGGCCCGCGCGGACGAAGTTCATCTCGCTCTCGGAGGCCTACCACGGGGACACGGCCGGGGCGATGAGCGTCGGGGGCGTCGACGTCTTCCTGGATGCCTACCGGCCGCTCCTCTTTCCCACGATCAAGGCGCCCACGACTTACAGCTATCGGTGCACCAAGGCTTCGACGCTCGACGCGTGCGCGGCTCATTGCGTCGAGGATCTTCGATCGCTGCTGGATCGACATGCGGACGAGGTCGCCGGGGTAGTCATGGAGCCGGTGGTCCAGGGGGCGGGGGGGATGATCGTCCAGCCGTCGGGGTTCGTGAAGTCGGTCGAGGAGTTGTGCCGGAAGCACGACACGTTCCTGATCCTCGACGAAGTGATGACGGGGTTCGGCCGGACGGGGACGTTTTTCGCGTGCGAGCAGGACGGCGTCCGCCCCGACCTGATGGCGATCTCCAAGGGGCTGACGGGCGGCTTCATGCCGCTGGCGGCGACCCTGGCCACGAAGCGGATCTTCGAGGGATTCCTGGGCGAGGTGAAGGATCGCCAGGCGCTCTACCACGGTCACACGTACACCGGCAACCCGCTCGGCTGCGCGGCGGCGTTGGCGACGCTGGAGGCCTTCGAAGGGGACCGGATTCTCGAGAAGCTGCCTCCGAAGATTGAGGCGCTCCGGAAGGGTCTGCGTCCCCTGGAGGATCATCCGAACGTGGGGGAGATCCGCCAGCGCGGCCTCCTGGCGGGGATCGAATTGGTGGCGAACCGCAAGACTCGCGAGTCATTCCCGTATGAGAAGCGGACCGGTCATCGCGTAATCCTGGAGGCTCGGAAGCGAGGAGCGATCCTCCGTCCACTCGGGGATGTGATAGTTGTCATGCCACCTTTGACGACAACGCTCACGGACCTTCGACGCCTGACAAATATTGTCGTCGGATCAGTTCGAGCCCGCGTGATTTGACTTCCACTGGCGGAGCAGTGGGTCCTATAAGTCTGATACTCACGTCCGATAAGGCCGCTACCGTTGCGCTGTCTACCGTGGCCGGAAACAAAAAGAGCCGCGCCTGATCCATCAAGCGCGGCTCGACGTCCGCTTTCTCGGCGGCGACCGGAGGTTGCCCATTCTTCGGCTCCGCCCGGCTGCCTAGCAGCCCATTGCTCTATGTCGTTCCTCACTTCCTGGCGTCGTCCTCCCTGAAGATCCCCCGCCTTCACAAGCGCCCTCGTCCAAACTCGGCTGACCCCGAACCCGACCGGGCCGGGCGCTACCGCGTCCCGAACCCCCTCCAGGAGGGCCTGGGCAGGTACACCTAGCTTGATGTCGTCACACTCTAGCCGGCTCTCCCAAAGCCGCAACTTTTCAAAGATACCAGCTTCACAGCATAGCATTTCGCCATCCGTGGACTTGACGGCATCGAAATTCGCATTAAAGCCGTAATCACCGCCCTTCCGACCAAACCGTCCTTACACTGCGTTAATGTCGTTCCTTCATTTACCTCGAATCTTCAAAACGGCACTCATAGACCCATGTTCTTTAGCGTAGGATCTCAGTACCACTTCCAAATCCTCGCAAGCTGGAAGATTGTTCCGGCGCACATGAACACCGAATCGTGATAGATCACGTTAGTCCTCTTCCCTGCGAAGGACTCGTTCTGCCATCGCAGCGAGCCGCTCTCCATTGCCAGTGGCCTTCATGCGCGCCGCATAATCTCCAATTGCTTTTCGCATCTGAATAGAGTTATTCGAGGATCGCAATAGCGCCCGAAGCGCCGCGCCACCAGCAAACTCATCCTCTGCCCTAAGCTTTGACAGTAGCTCAATAATCACCCCTTCTCCACCCCCGCTGGGGTCCTTCAAGATGAGACGTACGATAAACTCAACAAAGACATTGTCGTCCCGTAGCAAGTACTGTACCAAGAGTGTGTATTGGGTTCGAATCGGCTCAAACGGACCATTTCCGTTGGAGGTAAGTTTTTCAAGAAGCGTGTAGATGATGGGTGAATAGTATCTCGGGCCTGTCGGCCCGAGGAGAAAACTGAGCAGCTCCTTCATGTCCAGGTCACTTGGCGGTGGTGTCAGAGTCCGGCAAGGGCACTTGACGGTGTGCGAAACGCGAAATCCAACTCCATATGGCAGCACTTCATCCGCGCGGCGACTTGGATACTCTATGCGCAGGTGCAAATCTCCCAGGCTTGCGATTGCCCCTTGCCTCACCCACTCGTGTTGGTCAGATTTGACTATCGAGAGAAGCAGATCTATGGAGGCGCGATGGAAACTGGCACACTCGCTGCCCCACACAGGTATGACTGTCCGTACATGGACCACCTTGTATACAAGTTCCTGTAGACTCTCTACGGGTCTTCGCACCACTTCCAAGGTGAATTCACTTGGTACCCTCGATCCCATCAAGCAAGAGGTCTTATAATCCTCGTATGCCGCCTTTGCGACGGCTTCGAGTTGTGGAAAGAAAGTGGTGGACCGGAATTCGCTTTCCGGAATCTTTGTGATTGATTCTACATCTAGCCTTGAGGGCTGGGAAGGCTGAGTGGCAGCTGCACCGGCCCTAATTCCTTGCGAGGGATCGCCGTATACAGGGGTCGGGCGGCGGCATGCAGGCAATACAAGTACGAACAGAGTGAGGCCAATCCTAGACACGGTCAACGCGGACTTCCTAAATACTATCATGATAGTGGCCGAAACGTGCGCACATGTAGCCAATATTCGGATTGATCAATAGAGATCCTCTGGGGTGCGGATTTGCGCCTTGAAATCTTCTTTAATGGCCATACCCGGCATTGGCCCAATGGGTGGTACGTCTATTGAGTGAAAGACCTCCCATGTATCGTTACAATCTTCATTATCTAGAGCAGTGAGAGTCACGCGTACAGCCAACGTGATCTTCCCTCCAAATATCACGGCGAAATCGGTTCTGTCTGATTTGCGATTGACCTCTTCGCCCTTGTCTTCTCTTGCCTTCCTGTTGCGACTCAGCGCCGTTAGGCCGTCCTTGTGCCAATCGTCTGTGGAGGTCATGTCTGAAATGGCACGCTTCAGCCCTTTGCCCCAGGTTCCTTGCCAAAGACACTTGATATCCACGCTTTCCCATGTGGTGTCTTCGCTAATCAACGCATTGAATTTGACGTATTCGTATTCCCACGTCCAACCTCTTGGGTGCTTATCGGTTTTCTGCTGCCAGCTGTTCATGTAGACGCCTAGCAGATATAGGGACACGTCTGCTTTCCAGCCTTTTACAAATAGGTACTTTGCAAAATAGTTCGCCTCTATGTCTACATGTCCAGTTATCCTTTGATTATCTCTCTTGTCATAGTATGTTCCAAAATCTGAGAGTCTGAGTTTGGTATGTATTCGGCTGATCTTGAGAGCGCAATTACAGGTCGTAGTATCTCCGCCGAAATACTGAGGGCTTGGAGGTGCCAATTGTAGATGTGTAACCGGATGAGATAGGGCCGAGAGGTCAACAGCGAACGTGCTTAGTAATCGAGGCTGATGCTGACTTCCAGTCTGCAAGGGAGCATGTGGCGGCGCTGGGGCGGGCAGCTGGGGTGGGACGGTTGCCGGCATCCCCAGACCTTTAAAGGAAGCGGGAGGAACAATGAGGGGCGATTCTGATGACGGTCTGCTAACTGCTTGATTGACAATGGGGATGTGATGCGGCAGCATCGGCAATTCGTTGTCGTAGGAATGCTGAATGAACTTCGTGTAGTCATCTGTCGGCGGCGTTGGAGTTGCATCCATTTTCAGAGGGGGTTCCTCCTCATACCCTTGAGGCAGAGCGAACTGAGATGGCGGAGGAGTTGGATTACTCCCGGGAAGTTGTTGGTTTGCCGCTTGCTGTTCTACCTGATACTGAGCGAGCCGTCTTGCGTACTCCTCAGCTTCGCTTCGTGAGATTGCCATTAACCACCCTTACTACAGAGTCTTACGATCTGTGGATTCCCATTCCGGAGCATGAAAACTCCGTCGTCTTACGTATGTTACTGATTTCCTCTCCCACTTGTCATCTAAATGGTCCTCGTCGTGCAAATACCGCATACCTCGCTTGTCGGCGGCTATTTCTTCTTAGGATTGCAAATCACATGCATTTCCAGCTGTGCACCCAGCGACGCTTGATCACCTGTGGCCGTTGCTAGTATTCGTAGCACCCACTTGCGACCTGAAACAGTTGGCGTGCTTTCAGGGTGCTGCTTCCTGTATTCTGCAAATCTGTCTTTGAATTCCTTTGAACCGAACGACTCTGCTTCTGTCAATTCGAATTTGCGTTCGAATGTTGCACCTCCTGCGGCGTCGGTCGTTATCACTGCATCCTGGGATTTCATGCCAACAGATACCCATACGTCTGAGGCAGAGTGGCCACCGAACTTATAGGCCTGATAAAGGGCCCCCGTGCTACCCACTGCGATTCTGGTTGATGGGGGACCATTCTTAATGGAGGCCGTGAATGACACCCAGTAGGGGCCACCCTTTGCAAAAGTCTGGCACTTGACATTTGTGATGTCTAATTCCATCTGTGTGCCGGTGACTTTTCCGAAGTTATCTGTTAGTACGGCATAAGCTGTCCTAGTGCACGCACACTTTGTCCTGCCTGTCTTGTCGATGATATTCCCTTTTGCTGTGATGATGATGCCATACGTTTTCGCACCCTTCTTTACTTCAGGTATTCCCTTATCAATGTCATCCAGGGTGAAGTCAGTTGAGAATGACAACTCCGCTTTGCTTTCCTCCGATGTCTGTCCGTCGCAATGCAATACCTTAGCTGAGAGCTGTCGTTCGCCGGCGACAACAACAAATGGATCGCCCCAAGGAAATACCATCGTCGTCTTACAGTTGGGGTGTTTATTCTCTATGTGCACTTTGAACTTGAGGGTCTTCTTTTCTCCGCCTTCAACCTTTGGGTCAGTTATTCTAATAGAAAAGGTGCACGCAGGAACATCTACATCATCATCCTGCTTCCAAGGAATAGAATAGGAGCCGGATAAGAACGAAGGACCAAGAATCACAACTTCCGGCAATCCGCCGTTTCCGGCCATGGAGGTTCCAGAGAAATCAATGAGAAAGTCACTACAGTAGATTGGTTTCCACCCCGTGTCAGTAATCTGAGTCGCCCCAGGCACGAGTGGATCAACTGAAGGGGGCTGGAGTGGCCGAACTGGGGGGTAGCTAGGGGCAGAGTACCCAACTTGCAAAGGCTCTACGATTTTCTGGAAAAGCGAAGATGGCGTATTTTGAAACTGTTGGCTATGGCTTTGTGATCTTGGCAAGGGGCTGGGGGGAGAATACGGAGCGGGTCCCGCGTACGCATTCATTGGAGTATCTGTCAACGCAATCGATGCATGAATTGCTGTTTCAGAATCGATGAAAGGCGAGGAGGGAGGCGGCTGATGACCGATGGCTGCCGGGTCACCTGGAGTATACTCCATGTTCGGTGGCAAATGGCTCGCATTGTTTCGACGCTCAGCATCCTCGGTTTCCATTAGTGTCCTTAGCAATAAGATCTTTCTCATGCACAGAATCAACCATGACTAGCGCTGTTTGGCACAATGCCAGTCTCTTCTCAATTAATAACTAGACACAGGGACCGCACTTTGGGGTCATATTCCGGTAGCATAGTCAATGGTCGCTACCGAAGCGCCACGCCTCGATTAGCTTGTCTGCCATGCATCGCACCGTCTCATCGCCTGAGTGCCTTAGTCTCATCACCTGCGGCTTTGCCTCCCGGGCGTCTAGACGAACAATTGCGCGGAGCAGAGCACGTTGAGCTTCTTTGTGTTTATTGATTACCGCCCAGTTGATAGCTTTCCGAAGTTCTAGGACTAAGTCAATTTCAGACTCATAGTCGATTTCATTGGCGCCAGCCTCGACCAGCGATGGATCTGCTGACCCTAGCGCCATGATAATCCATGTGCGCCTCAAACATACGGGGAAACCCGCAATCGTCAGCCCATCGTTCTCTTCATGCTTTGGAGTGTCAAATAAGGCGATCACTCCAGCGGTATCAGTGCTACTCTTCTGCCAAGTGAGTAAAAGGCCGGATCCATCAGGAATCCAAGTGAGTTCCTGGCACATCGCAAAGCCGCGGGCCGGAACTATGTGCTCAATTCCAGAATACAAATGACGGATGCGAATTGTGGTGAATTCTGGCAGGAGCTCATCACTCTTGCGTGGAGTATTAAGAAAGGCCACTCGCTCGCCGCTTGGATCTATCGCGGGCGCCCATTTCAAGTCCCTGTCAGAGGTGAGCCTCGTCACCATGGTGCCGTAAGGATTGGTCACGTATACGTCAGTGTAAGCAAGTCCCGATCTGCCAATGAAAGTGAAAAGACGGCTACTGGCATCCCACGCACTCGCAAGAATCGCGTGCGGCGTAGAATCACATGGACCTACGGATTTGTGAGTTGGGGAACCGAAGGCGAGGAACGAATGAGTAGCCGTATCAACATTCACGAGACATACGCGCGATACCGGGCAATCTCCGGCACGTTCAAAGAGCCCTTCGATTGCCAGGTGCTTCCCATCAGGGCTCCACGACACACGTGGCCTCTCCTTGGAACTTAAGACGTGATGAAGCCTAAGTGGAGTTGGCGACCCGTTGCCACGATTCATGAACACCGTCCCGTCAATGACCGATATGCAGTCTGTATTCGGATCAATGCCTGTAATGTAGCCGAGCCCCTTCTCTTTCTGTAAATCCGCGGAGCCACGCATAGCGATGCGGCTGTTAATGCTCGCGAGCCAACATGTAGTGTCAGCGCCGACGCTTTTCGAATGTGCCCGATAGTTCCGTCGAAACTCTTCAATCTGCCGACGCAAATCAGGAGCGTATTTACTAGCTGTCGATGGTGTCAACACTGTTTCAAGATCGATCATCACCGCTTGTAGTGGTCTCTCTCGTTCACACAGAATGGAAAGTCGTGTGTTGGGACCATCGGCAGAGTTTCCCGTTGTAGGTGCCGTAGAATCCCGGTGATGTAATAGAGCCTCGCCTTGCTCATGTGCCCTGTTAAGCTCAAATGAATGCAGTCGTTCTACTAATACTAGCAGCGTCAATAGTAGTATGAAGTGCTTCAACATGTGCTTTTTGCCATCACTAGCCGTTATGACACTCAGAGGGCAATGAGATCCCAACGCGCATTTCACCATGCACTTCGCGCGGCACATGCCTCATGCTCCTGATACTCCGTAGCGTACGCAGGATACCAGGCATTCCATGCCTAGTGTGACGAAGGAGGAACGCAAGTTGGCGGGGTCCCTCAGAGCACTAAGATCAATTGAAGAACCTGCGAGGAAGAAGGCACCATCCCCCGAAGTCACGCTGGATTCCGCAACTCTCTTCTCAGCGATCTCGAAGGCGGAGAGAAACGACGCCGGGCTGAATGCCGGCGTCGAAGATACTTGTGCGGGGGTAGCATACGTTGCAACCGGGGCCTGAGCCGCGAATTGTGGGAGTGGAGGAGGGGGAAACCCCGGAGGCAGTGGAGGCCCTATTCCTGGAAGGATAGGCGGAGGGGCTCCGGTGGTCGCCGAAACCGCACCACTCGTCATAGGTGCGGCTTGGTTTGAAGCAGGAGGATTCTGGTCGTACGCCGCCAGGCGCTGTTCAAATTCAGTGAATGCAGGCTCGGAGGCGAAAAGCACTCCTTGCTCGTAGCGAACACGGGCGATACCACTCTTGCGAGAATAGGCTGAACCAAACTGCATTCCAGCCGGGTTACTCCAGAAATACAGAGTCTTTACGCCGTGTTTCTGGCGAAGCTCAGCAACCAGATTATCGATGAATTGATTGCGTGGAATCGACAAGTTTAAACCAGGGGTGCGACCTCCAACATAGTGTTCGAGGTCGTACACGGCCAGCGCCGCATAGATTTCGCTTAAAGCCGTTTGGACTTCGGCCTGGGAGGATTTCCAATTGTAAATGTCCTGAGTTGAGCCCCCGGAGATATAAATGCTGTCGGGCGTACCCAGTGGGTAATCATCCATGCCTCCGGAGGCCGGCGCTCGCTTTAGATTGATACCGTATTTAGTATTTGCGGCGCTCACCTTTTGGTCAACGAAATAGTTACGATTATAGTCAGGCATTGATCAAGTCCTCACGCTTAGCAATCCAAGGTTATTCCACTTGGTGCGGAACTCCGGTGCGATGTTATGTCGCAGGGGCGGACATGCTCTCTAGGCGCACTTGGCAACTCCAATAGCTGATTCGTCCGCCTCAGCGCGTCAATTGGCTCCAGGATTGACAGGAAGTACCTCATCAGTTCGCCCGGTCCCCGCACTAAAGCCTCGAAAGCCCTTCACGGATGCAGGAGGTCAGATTCTCCGTTCCCAAGAGCACCGGTGTTGCATCCAGATTCGCTGGGGATCGTAGGGCGCTCATGTCCACCGTGGCTCCCTGGAGGAGAAACGACGTTCCGCTCATGCCGGGCTGCATGCCGAGACCACCGTTTTGGAGGCCGAGGCTATTTAATGCGAAGGGGTTGCCGTTCGTCATTTCCGTTCCATTGCAGCCGCATCCGTTCGGGCCCATCGAGTCCTCCTTTCGCTAGACTCCCGCAAGAAGGTCCAGAAGCTCCTGCTTTTCCTTGGGAGTCAGCACCTTCTTCTGCCGCCGTTTTTCCCTCAGTGCCGACAGCCGCAGGGCACGACTCTCCTGGATCGACTTTTGCTTCGTTCGTTGCTTGGCCGCGGCTTCAAGCTTCGCTCTGGGCTTGGGTCCAGGCTCCACCAAAGCCCGCTCAAGCACTTGGCCGGCGCCGTCGACCGCCAAGAACCAGACCGAGCCTTCCTCGTCCTCCTCGCGGAAGTAGGTTGCGCCCACGCGGGAGCTGACCACCGGGGCCGGCCCTTTCCAGGCGGTCCTCTTCACTTTGATCATTCTAAACCCTGGCCATCCGATAGAGCGACAATTCCCCCGTGAATCCGAGGGGGCTGTTGGTCAGAACGTCGATTTGGGTGATGTTCGCCCCCGCGTTGTTCCAGAGCCCAGCATAGGAGGAAAGCTGGGCCACGACGCCTCCCAAGTCCTGAACTTCGTTGCTGAATACGAATCGAAGGAGGCCAGTTTTCGCCACCATGTGGGCCACGAACCAAGATTCCAGGAGGTTGACTTGGGGTTCCGCAACCCTGAGATCTCCGAATACGGCTCCTGCCAAGACAACCCCGGTCGCCACAATCTTCTGGGTGGAGTGAATTCCAAGCGGGGGCAATCCGTTGGGCTGTAGCGTGATCACGGCCGGGGCGATTGGATCGAGGTTCTTCACCCGGCCGGTCAGGACGTACTGCTCGTCCGCGTCGCCATTGAGCCCGAAGAAGGTCACCAGGATGATGGGCGCCACGATCCGCTTCGTCTCGATGAGCTGAAGCCGGTTGAAGTCCAGAGCAAGGGGAGAAGGAACCTGGTAGTCGTTCAGCGTCTGCTCGAGATAGACGAGCGCCTCGTCCCACCAGCATGTAACCAGGATAGACGCGTCCACCTCGATGCGCCACGTCAGACTTGTGATGGGGGGCGGAATTATCCCCGAGACGGACAGGGTTTCGAAGTTCCCGCTGCCAGTGTGCGGGCTCGACACGAACACGGGAACGCCGTTGGCCGCAACGACCAGCGTCACAGCGCCCGGCCTTGCGGTTTTTACCTTGCACGAGAACGTCAGATTCCTGCCTGCGAACTCCGCGCAATTCGGAATGACGTCTTGATCAATCTGGACGACCCCCGTGGCCGGAACGGTCACGTCGACCTTCATGGAATAGAGGCCGCTTACCACGTCTGGAGGATTCGTTTCTCGAGAAACCGTGTAGCCAGGAGCGGCCAGGTCGCGTGCTATCCAGCCCTTTGTCAGCGGCGTTCCGCTTGGAGGATTTGTGAAAGTAGTCGCCTCCGTCCAGACTTCGCAGCCGGGGTTGATCACATAGTTGACCTGGTCCGTGCTGGCAGGAGGAGGCGGCGGCTGCACTGATCCGCCGCCGCCCGCGTACGCGGGAAGGTCAATGCACTGTGTCAGGAACGGCTGCTGCGGCGGTGCCGCTGGGGGCTTCAACGGAAGCTGATCCGTCAACGTACGAAGCGGCGGGGTCAAAAGTGGAAGCGGCTCCAATGCCGAGAGCAGGCCTGCTTGCAGCAGGGTAAACGCCTGCCCCCGAATTGCCTCGTCGGGAGTCTTGGAGATCTTGGTCGTCACAAGGTTCATTCCTAGGGTGTCACTGAGCTATTCGTTCTGATGAGCATCTGGGCCGCGGCCACTTCGGATTCCAGGACCAGGCTCACGTTCATGAAAATCCGGTACGTGGTGTTGGCGGTTGCGGCTCCGAGAACTTCCTTCACGCGGACGATCTTGCTCCCCCAAACCGCGGGCGTGATGCCGTAGAGTCCGCCCCGGCCCAGGACAAGGGCGTAGATTCCGATGCCGTTGCCTTGGCCCCCAATCGTGTCCGTAGTGGAAATGTTGTCGTCAATGAGGATGGGGATTCCATCGTAGGTTGGAGTCAGCCTCTGCTTCATGCCTCCATTACAATCAGGCACATTCATTAGGGCGTAGTGAGGCCTCAATCCCTTGTCATAGTGAGCCTTCAAGATGTTCTTGTAACCCAGCGTGTGAGTGACCAGGACGTGAGGCCTGCCGCTATTCGCCTTGATCTGTCCCACCAAGCGGGCAAGGTCATCCAGAACAAGCAGAAATCCCCCTACGTCCTTTGGCAGGATCTTTTGGGCTGCAGGCAAGAGTGCTACAATGCCGTTGAACTGCTCAAAGTCTGGTCCTGCTGAGACGCCCGCATATAGCTTGGCGCAAAACTCATAAAGGAATCGCCGGATCGCCGTCTCGAGCTGGACTCCGACTTGTGAATTTACGTTCGATTCGGTATTGGCTGCAAAATCCATTACGATAACGTCTTGAACGAGCTGCTTGAGCTCGAATGAAACGCTCGTGGGGATCGTTTTCCCTTCGGTCGTAGCAAAGGCACCGGTGGCCTTGTCCCAGAGCGGCGCAATGCCAAAGTCGCCCGAAGTGGCGGCCCGGTTGATTCTGAGGGAGTCGCCGTCCACAGGAAAAAACGGCAAGACTTCCAGGCTCTGAACGGGCTTTGGTGCGTTCTCGATGATGTGCGCAAGAAGCTGGTCATTGGACAACAGAAGCGATTGAGCTTTCGTCAAGGTCATGGATTGCTCTCCTAATCGATACGAAGTTCTTTCAAGAAATGTGTTAGGTGGATCCAAGCAGTGCGATAGCGGGTGATGCGAGGTATGCGACGAAGAAATTTGCTTCGGGCTCGATGCAGAAAGTAGGGGCGCATGTCCTCACCGTAACCGCCTTCACCACGATCGGGCCCCTACTTCCCGATCGGAAGGCCGTTCAGGCGCGTTTCTCAGACTCTGAACTTCACTAACCCTATGACCCTATACGCATTGCGGTCAACAGTTCGTACAGAAAAAGCGCTCAAGAAAAATGAAAAAAATGGGGGTTGGATAGTGGAGTCCATAAGTTACGGATTTCGTAATCCGTACCGCCCGGGGAGGCGGATAGGACTCGAACTTGATTCATAGGAGCATCTAGAGCATATCCGGGGCCCGGGTCGGACTCGAACGTGGATTGGGGAGCTGCGTCTTTGGAGCTATTTGCCAAGCGCCGAGCGGAAAAATCCTCGCCTCCAGGCTGTCTCGAGAACAGTGACATCCGCTCCCAATCCGGCCGCCGTCGCCAGTTCGAGGCGCGAGACGGCGTGACGGCCCTCGAGGAAGAACCACATCGACGCCGCCGCGTACGAAGCCCCCGCGTCCTCGGGCAAACCGTCGCGGCTAATCGCTAATACCAGAAGTTGGTCCGAATGGAGGGCATCGACTTGGACGTCGGCCGGTGATCCCTCGAGACGGAACGAGACGCCGTTCTCGTGGATCCGCTTGAGCGTTCCCCGCGCGAACTTGCCGTCCGCCAGCAGGAACGCCACTTCCTGGTTGAGCCTGGCTTTAAGCCCCTTCTGGATCGCCTCCCAGAAAGCAGCCGCGGCCGCGGCCGCCGCGCGGTCCGCCGCCAGCAGGTCCTTGCACGGCGCCAGGGCCGGATCCGCGAGGGCCGCATCCAGGTCCTTGATCACCTCCGCATAGGCGCGCTCTTTCAGCCGCTTCAGGAGCCGCTGCGCGCGGTCGCCGAACGCCTTGCGGGCGCCCTCTTCGACCGACGCCGTCCGCTTCGCTTCCTGGGCCTGCCGATACTGGTCCAGCAGCTGGAGATCGACCTCCGCGGGCTCCTGGATCTGCGGAATCGACTGCTGCGCCGCGGACTTGAGCAGACGAACCGCCTCGTCGATGGATCCCGCGGTGGCGGCGGTCTTGGCGGCTCGAACCGCCTTTCCATACTCCTGGCGCGCTGAATTTTCGATGTTGGCGATCAGCGCCGCCGCCCGACGCTTGAGCGGATCCTTTTTCGTCGACTCGCCGAATCGGGCGAGCCCGGCCACCGCCTCTCCAAATCGACCCGCCTTCGTCAGCTCCACCGCGTCCTGCCTGGGTTTTTCGAATTCGAGGTCGATCGCCTTCTGCAGACTGGCCTCGAGCTCCACGCACCGGGCGGCCGCCATTCGACCCGCCTGGGTGAAGGGGTGTCGCACGCAGACGTCGTGGTACCCGGATTGCGCGAGTTCGGGCCGGTCGGGCTTTTCGCGACGGGCGGCGTCGTCCAGGAGCGCCTTCGCCAGGGACTCCGCGGATTCCTCCTGGGCCGGGCCCTTCGCCGGCCCCGAATCCGGCGGCTTGGTACTCGAGTTCGCGACCGGCGAGGTCTTCGGCGCCGCCGCCGGGTCGGGCGACTCTGAGCCACCGCATCCCGGCATCAGCAGGGCGGCCGACATCGCTAACAGAAGTCTGGAAGTCATGGCTGCTTCGCGCCCGGCAATTTGCGATCGAAGATCTTCAGCTCTTCCGGGGAAACCGGAAAATCGTTCTCCTCCTGTTCCTTCCAGAAGAGCTTCTCGTCGTCGTCGATGTGGCGCTTGTACTGGGCGTACCACTTCTGGAGCTCGCTCACGCCGTCGATTTCCTCCCGCGTGATCCGCTGCGCGAGGACCCGCGCCAGGCGGCGCACCTCGTCGTTGCCGCCGCCGAGGAGCTCCATCACCAGGGGAATCGCCACGCCCCCCGTCTTCTCGATGGCGTTGAACGACACCGTCATCAGGTCGCGGCTCCCGCCCATCGCGACCTTGAAACTCGCCAGCGCCCCCGCGTCGCGCAGCATGCCGAGCTGCCGGACGGCCTCCAGCCGGACCTCCGGATCCTTCGACTTGAGCATCGTCTCGCGGAGCTCCTCCACCGCCCGCGACCGGTGCTTCCGGAAGGCCGACGCGAAGAGGGCGCGCATCCGGACGTCGTGCGGAGGTTTGGCCCGGAGACAATCCCCCAGCAGGTCGCACGCCGGCGCGTCCGGAAGCCGGCGGGCGAGGGAGAGGACGGCGTGCCGGCGCGCGAGATCCTCCTCGGCCGGGGCCCAGGCGAAATCGGACTTGAGGCGAGGGCCCACGTCGAGCCGCGCGAGCGCCTCGACGATCGCGGCCAGCGCGTCCTTGTCCTTCTCGACCCGCATCGCCTTCGCGAGAGCGCTCAACGCGTGCGGAGCGGGCGGGCTGATCAGCGCCTTCGCCGATTGCATCCGCTCGGCGGCCTGGTCCGAGGCGAGCCCCGCCACGGCCGTTTCCTGGCCCGGGCCGAGGTCGTCCGTGATCTCGGGGCGTTGGACTTCCTGGGGCAGGGACCCGAACGTGAGATTGAGCCGCTCGAGGGGCACCGGCTCCGGCGGCTTCTCCGCCGGATCCTCCACGCCGCCCGTCGCGCCCTTGGCGTCTCGGACCAGCCGCATGAACTGGAAGAGCCGGCCCTTGAGGCCCGCCAGCGCGTCCCGCTCGGAGACCGGCGCGCGCTTTTCCAGGATCTCGATGAGGTCGCGCGTCTCGTTGCAGATGTCGATGCTGACCATGAGCTGCCGGCGCCTCATCGGATCGCGATCCGGCTTCGCGGAGGCCTCCTCGAAGAGCTTCGTGGCTTGGTCCATCCGCGATTCGCACAGCCGGCGCGCCTGGGCCAGGGATGTAAAGTCGGCGATGACGGAAATGGCCGGCAGTCGGATCGTGCCCTTGGCGGTGACGACGACGACCTCGACGCCTTCCCGGGTGACCTGGCCTTCGTGGATCTTGCCGTCGCGCGTGATGACCGTGTGATCCGCAAGAGTGCCCAGGAAGAGAAGTGGGCCGAGGAAGAAAAGAGAGCGCATTTATCTAACCTGCTTTACTCGCAGATTGTGGATTGTCGATTGTGGATTGTGGAGATCCGATTCCTTTCAACCCGCTCTGCCGGCGCCTGCGGAATCCAAAATCCACAAGCCAAAATCCAAAATCTGGCGGGGTTCACATCTAGGTCCGATGTTCTACGTACTGGATAGCTTTCGTCGAAGGAGTTCCTCCGCGGCTTGGGCTTTCACCCGGCCCTGCGTCGCCTTCATGACCTGGCCGACCAGGAACTTGATCGTGGAGTCCTTCCCGCCCTTGAAGTCGGCGACGGCCTTGGGATTCGCGGCGATGACCGCGTCGACGGACTTCTCGATCGCGCCCGAGTCGGTGACCGTCGCCATCCCGCCCTCGCGGACGATTTCGGCCGGCGACCGGCCGGTCTCCGCCGATTTCGCCAGCGCTTCCTTGGCCGAGGCGACCGTCACGATCCCGGCGTCGATGAGCCCGAGCAATTCAACCAGCGCCGCGGGCGTGAGTTTCGACGTTTCCAGCGTCAGGTTGCCCTCGTTGAGGAACCGCGGGATCTCGTTCACGACCCAGTTGGCGACCGTCCTGGCCTTGCCCGCCGCCCGGGCGGCCGCCTCGAAGAAGGCGGCCGTGGCCTTGTCGGAGGAGATGATGTTGGCCTCGTAGTCTCCCAGGGCGAAGTCGCGGACATACCGCGCGGCCTTTTCCGCCGGCATCTCGGGGAGCGACGTGCGCGCCGCTTCGATTTCGGCCGCGGAGATCTCCAGGGGCGGCAGGTCGGGCTCCGGGAAGTAGCGGTAATCCACCGCCCCTTCCTTCACGCGCATGATGCGAGTCGAGTTCTTCTCCGGATCGTAGAGCAGGGTGGCCTGGACCAGCGGGCGGCCCGCCTCCACTTCGGCGACATGGCGGCGGTACTCGGCCTCGAGCGCCTTCTGCACGAACCGGAACGAGTTGAGGTTCTTCACCTCGGTCTTCACGCCGAGGGAGTCCGAGCCGCGCGGACGGATGGAGACGTTGACGTCGCACCGCAGCTCGCCCTTCTCCATGTCGCAGTTGGAGATCCCCGCCGCCCGGAGCATGCCCTTGAGCGAGGAGAGATACGCGTGGGCCTCCTCGGCGGATCGGAGGTCCGGCTCGGTGACGATCTCCAGGAGCGGCACGCCCGCCCGGTTCAGATCGACGAAGGACCGCGTTCCCGCGTCCTCGTGGATCAGCTTGCCCGCGTCCTCCTCGAGATGGGCCCGGTGGATCCGTATCCTCCTCGGTCCCGCCTTCGTCCGGATCTCGACGGCGCCAGCCGTCGCGAGCGGCAGGTCGAACTGGGAGATCTGGTAGTTCTTCGGAAGGTCGGGGTAGTAGTAGTTCTTCCGGTCGAACTTGGTGCGCGGCGCGATCGTGCATCCCAGGGCCACCGCCGCCCGGAGGCCGAGCTCGACCGCCGTTCCGTTGAGCGTCGGGAGCGTGCCGGGATGCCCGAGGCAGACGGGGCAGGTCAGGCTGTTCGGCGGCGCCCCGAAACGGACGGCGCACGCGCAGAACATCTTGGTGCGCGTGTCGAGCTGGACGTGCGTCTCGATCCCGGCGACGAGTTCGTAATCGACGGCGGTCGCAGCCATGATCGAGGAAAGCTACTTGAGATCCGCCGCGGCGTCCACGATGGCCTTTTCCGGGGGCGCCAGGAGCGGAATCCGGGCGCGCCACCGGTCCTCGAACCCGGGGTGCGCCGCCTGTTTCTTCCGCCATTCCTGGAAGATCGCGACGGCCTGCTCCTGAGTTCCGCCGGTCCCCAGCGTGGCCACGGCGGCCTGGACGCCGTCGAGGGCGAGCCGGGGGACGCGCCGGGCGAGTCCGCCAAGCCTCAACGCCTCCCGATACTCGTCCGCGGCTTCCGTACTGCGTCCCGACGCGTCGAGGATCCGCCCGAGCAGGTACCGGTGATAGGACCGGGTGGGGTAGAGTTCGACCGCGCGGCGCGCGTGTCGCTCCGATTCCTGGAGCAGCGCCCGGGCGGCCGCCGCATCGATGCCGGTCGTGGCCCCCTGCTGGTGGCGAGCCACCGCCTCCTGGACTTCGGCCAGGCGCGCCTCGATGGCCGCGTACCGCGGCCGGCGGCGGATCGCATCCTCGAGGATCGTGATCGCGAGCTCGGCGCGGCGGGTCTCGCCCGGGGACGCCGCCCACCGGACGTACTCGCTGAGCGCCCGTTCGACCGCGGGGCCGGGATCGAGCAGGTTCGCCTCGGCCGCCGCCTCCCGGTGAAGATCCGCGTCGTCGAATCTCCCCTGCGACGCGGCGATCGAGCCGTTCAGCGACTGGTCGTCCGCCTCGAGGAATCGCGGGGCCACCAGCGCGGCCAGGGGGAGGGCGATGGCGAAAAGGACGATCGCGCCGATGGCCGGAATCGCCGGCCCCGCGTGCGACGGGGATTCGAGCGGGGAAGAGAGCGCCAGCGCGGCCAGCGCCAGGAAGAAGAAGTGGCGAAACGCCGGATCGGGCAGGTCGAAATCGACCAGGAAGTGGACCGCGACTCCGGCGAGGCCCGCGATCAGCCCGATGCGCGAGAAGTCGCCGAACGAACCGCGCTTCGAGAAGAGCTGGTACGCCCCGAGTCCCGCCGCCGCCAAGGCCAGCGCCATCCAGATATCGCCGAACACGCCCTGGAGTCCGGCCGCGGCGATCCATCCGAACACGAGTCCCGCGCCGACCGGCACTCCCACGGCGGGCGAGAGGACGGACGGCTCCGGCGTCGCCGGCTTCAGCGCCTTGACGATGGCGACGGCCATCAGGCCGAGGAACGCCAGGAGCCCCGGGATTCCCAGCTCCACCATAACCTGGAGGTAATCGTTGTGGACGTGCCGGACCTCTTCCTGCCGGTCGTCCTTGTAGACGTAATAGAGATCCTCGAAGTTGTTCAGCCCGACGCCGAACGGGTGG
>DASRJF010000410.1:0-2537 GCA_035649615.1 Planctomycetota bacterium
ACGAAGGGGTTCTACCACGGGCTGATCCAGGCGGCCGTGGCGCTCCACCACGCGCGCCGCAACAATCCGAACGGGGCGCGGTCGCTTTACCGCCGGATGTACGCCAACCTCGAGAGATACCGGCCGGCGTACCTGGGGCTCGACGTGGACTCCCTCCTCGACCGGATGGAAGCGTGTTGCGGTCCGGTGTTCGAGGAGCCGCCGCGTCCGATCAACGAGGCGCGGATTCCGAAGATCGCCCTGACCGACGCCTGATCAGACTTTCGGAGCCGCGGGGGGCGGGAGCTTGGCCGCCAGGCATTGCGACTGGAATCCCGTCTTGGCGTGGGATCCGTCGCAGAACGGCTTGTTGGAGGACTGGCCGCACCGGCAGAGCGAGATCTTCGTGCGCCCCGCCAGGTCCCACGCGGCGCCCGCGGCATCGACGAGCTTGAACTCCCCCTCGATCCGGAGCGGGCCGTTGTTCGACACCGCAATGTTCGCCATGTGTTCCTCCGTGTTCCTCCAGACTATCACCTTCCGGAGCTTTTGCATTCCTCCCCCGGCCGTTCTATCCTCCTGACATGCGCGCTCTCGTCACGGGAGCCACCGGGTTCATCGGCCGCCACCTGGTCTCCAAGCTCGACCGGCCCGCCGTGTTGACGCGGAATCCGGAGCTCGCCCGATCCGTGCTCGGACCGGACGTCGCGGCGTTCGCCTGGGATCCCGTGTCGGGGCCGCCGCCCGCCGACGCGTTCCGCGGCGTCGATACCGTTTTCAACCTGGCGGGGAAGAACGTCGGCGAGAGCCGGTGGACCCGGAAGCGCAAGGCCGCGATCCGGGAAAGCCGCGTGGCGGGGACTCGAAACCTCGTCGCGGGAATCGAGGCCCTGCGGGAGCGCCCCCGGGTTCTCGTCTCGGCCTCGGCGGTGGGGTACTACGGCGACCGGGGCGACGAGACGCTCGACGAGACCGCGGCCCCCGGCACGGATTTCCTCGCGGAACTCTGCACGGCCTGGGAGGCGGAGGCGCGACGCGCGGGCGCGCTCGGGATGCGGGTGGTCACGCCGCGCTTCGGCGTCGTCCTGGGGCCTGGGGGCGGCGCGCTGTCGAAAATGCTCACGCCCTTCAAGATGGGGGTCGGGGGGCGGCTGGGAAGCGGACGCCAGTGGATGCCGTGGATCCATCGCGACGACGCGGTCGGACTCATGCTCATGGCGGCGAACTCCCCGGGCGTGTCGGGAGCGCTGAACGCCGTGGCGCCGGCTCCGGCCACGAACCTGGAATTCACGAAGGCGCTCGGCGCCGCGCTCGGGCGGTGGACGATCTTCCCCATGCCGGGCTTCATGCTGCGCCTCGTCGTCGGCGAATTCGCAGACGTGCTTCTCTCCTCCCAACGCGTCGTGCCGCGCGTCGCGGAGAAGGCGGGATTCAAGTACGCGCACACCGACGTGCTGGGCGCACTGCGCGCCTCCGTGGCCTGATCAAACTGGAGTCTCCATGAAAACGGTCCTGCTCCTGCTCGGCAGCAACATTTTCATGACGGCCGCCTGGTACGGACACCTGAGGTACAAGCACGTCGACCTGTGGAAGGTGATCCTCGTGAGCTGGCTGATCGCGCTTCCGGAGTACTGTCTGCAGGTGCCGGCGAACCGGTTCGGCCACGCGACCTGGTCCGCGATCCAGCTGAAGATCATCCAGGAGGTGATCACGCTCATCGTCTTCGTCGCGTTCGCGATGGCGTGGCTGGGCGAGCACCCGAAGTGGAATCACCTCGTGGCGTTCGGGCTCATCCTCGCCGCGGTGTGGTTCGCGTTCCTGGGAGACTCCCAAAAGTTCCTGGTCCGGTGATGAAAACCGACGCGCGCCTGGAGCTTAAAGCTTAGAGCTTGAAGCGGGCCAGGGGATATCATGTCGCGCATGATCGAGAACCTGGACGACCTCGCCGACCACCTGGTCGGCCGGGTGAAAGAGGCGCACCTCAAGATCGACGGTCCAGTCTCGACCGACACCGGCTACGGCGGGGCGCCGGTGGTGACCTTCTGGGCCGGAGACCGCCGGATCCACTTCTCCTTCGGAGCTCACGAGGGCGCCGTCTCGGTGTTCATCGAGGTCGTGGATCGGGGAAACGAGAGCGGCGCCCGGGTCGGACGCATCTCGACCGAGGAGGAAGCCTGGCGCGCCGTCGAGGGCTTCCTCGGCCGCGGCAAGTCGCTCCATCGCCTTCCGGACCTGGGCTGGATCGAGGAAGGTCCGATGAACGACGCGCTCATCCCTCATCCACCGGCCGTGAAGGTAAGCGAAGCGCATCCTTCACGGCCCGCCAAGGTCGCGGCCAAACCGGCGGCGGCGCCCCCGGCGGCCCGATCGGCCGCGCCGCGGGCCGCGGTCCCGGCGGCGATCGGCGGACTCGTCGTCTTTTCAAACGACGCCTCCAAGCTGGCCCGGTGGTATGGAGACAACCTGGGGATTTCGTTTTCGGAAGAGGCCGGGAATTTCCACGGCGAATCCGGCGACCTCTCCTTCGGCATCTACACGTCGGGCGACCTGCTGGCCCC
>DASRJF010000411.1:0-6169 GCA_035649615.1 Planctomycetota bacterium
GTCCATGAAACAGCCATGGACATAGCGGACCGTCCCTCCTTCCAGTGCTTTACAGGCTCGGCCAAGAGTTTCCGCCACTGTTCTGTTGTCACCAAGGGTACATAGAAATGTGTCATTTCGATCCTCCTACGGGATGGCGCAGCGTCCTACGAGACTTCGAAGATCGATACTAAACCGCGCCGTGGCGGGCTTGAGGTCGAAAATGAGGGGCGCTACGGCCAGCGCGAGCGCCGTGAGGGCCAGGAATTCCATCACCGGTTCGTTGAGCGCCCTCGCGATCGCCGAGAGAGCGCGGATACTCTTAGCCATGATAGGACTTTCTTTTGAACCTTGGAGGGTGATTATAGCCAGCGCCAACCGAAGACCATCATTCGCGGGGATCCTGGAGCGACTCAGATTGCATTGAACGGCGCGGTCCCTATAATGTCCCTTCCCCAAGGGGACCATCGCGCGCCGCTAGCTCAGTTGGTAGAGCAGCTGATTCTTAATCAGCGGGTCGTGGGTTCGAATCCCTCGCGGCGCACCATAGCCTCCTCAGGGGTCCAGCTCTTGTGGGGTGAGGCCTTCCGTCCTTCCTGAGAAAACCCCTCGCGGCGCACCCTTCTTCCTGTGTGACTACTTCCTGACTTCCACGCGGATCGGCAGGGCCGTCAGCCTCATCTCGTCGGCGTCGCCGTCGCCGAGCTTCATCGACCACGACACGCGCACCACGCCCGACGCCGCGGCGAGATCCACCAGGCTCCCCAGCTCGGCCGTCCCGCCCACGAACTGGCCCGGCTTCAGCGTCGCCTTCATCCCCCGGCGCGCGGCCGGAGCCTCGAACTTCGGACTCAGCGGCAGCACCTTCCCGTCCGCCGTCGTCACGCGGAACTCGGGACCGAACGCCAGGTCCAACCGCCGGTCCGACGTCCCCACGTTCACGATCCGCCACTCGATCCACCCCGGGCGCGACTCCATCACCAGGCCCTGGAACGCGCGGCTCGTTCCCGGCGGCTTCTGCAGCTGCTGCCGCAGGTGCCACGCCTCCCAGTCCGGCGCCCGCGGCCCGTGCTCCTTCCCGTCCGCCCGGCGCCGCAGCAGCGCCTCGATCTCCGGCTTCAGATCCCCCTCGCCCTCTTCCGCGAGAGCCCCGATCAGGATCTCGATCGTCTCGGGCACCGCGATCTCTCCCAGCGCCAGCAGCGCCGCCTTCCTGAGCGCGGGCTTCTCTTTCTCCGCCAGCAGCCGCTTCAACGCCGGGATCGCCAGCGGACTCGTCAGCCCGGCCACCCGGTCCGCCGCCCCTTCCTTCGAGATCTTTCCCGCCTCCAGCAGGTACTCGTCCTCGATCTTGCGCCGGTGCCCCTCGAACCGCTCCCGCGCCTCGCGCACCCGCTTCGTCGCCGCCTCGCTCCGCGCCACGTCGAGCACGGCGTCCACGATCCGGAGCGCCTTGTACGTGTTCCCCGCCGCGTCGAGCTTCTCCGCCTCCGCCAGCTCCTTCTTCACGAGCCGCTCCTCGAGCTGGTCCCGCCGCTCGCGCGCGTCGCCCGCCGCCAGCGTCCACGCGTACTTGTCGAGGAACTCGTTGTACCGCACGACCGCCTTGTCGAACTGCTGCCGCTCGATGAGCCCGTCGTCGTCCGCCCGCACCCTCGCCAGGGCCCGGCGCGCCGTCCATTCCATCACGCCCAGCGACGCGACGACCGCCAGCGCCAGGCACCCGAAGAGGATCAGCCGCACCTTGCGACGCCGCGCCCGGTTCTTCCGGTACATCCCCGTCTCGACCTCGATCCGCTTCCGCGCCACCTCGTCGAGCGACGGATCGAGCCGCAGCAGCGTGCGCGCCCGCTCCAGGATCAGCTCCTCGTCCGAGGCCGCGACTGCGCGGTCGAAGAGTTTCCGGTAGAGCGTCACCGCCTCGCGCTTGTCCCCCATGTGGTGCGCGATCTCGGCCAGCGACTCCATGATCGCGTCGCTCTCGTCGAACTGGTTCAGGAGCCGCTCGTACACGGACCGCGCGCGGTCGGGCATCCCCGCCCGCTTCAGCGCCCGCGCCAGCGTCTCGCCCTGGGCGAGCGCCTCCTCGGCCGACTCCGCGTCGAGGAGCAGCTGGAAGAGCTTCTCCTGGGTGAACGTGTCCTTCGGCGCGAGGCCGATGATCTTCCGGCACGTCGCGATCGCGTCCGCCGTGCGCTCGTGCTCCACCTCCTCCGCGAGGAGGATCCGGTACTCCGCCGCCGCCTCGTCCTTCTTGCCGAGCGTCTCGAGACAGCGGCCGGCGAGCCTGCGGAGCTCGGGGGAGTGGGGCTCGTGCGACAGCGCGAACTTGACGAGCGGCAGCGCCCGCTCGGGACGCTTCGCCGCCATGTGCGCCTCGGCCTTCGCGCGCGCCTCCTTGACGTCGAGCGGCCGCGCCCAGCCGCCGCGCAGGAGCGCCGCCGCGGCGCGGAACGTCGCGAACTGCCCCTGGTGCGTCTCGGCGAGGATGTCCTGCAGGCGCTTCTCGCCGTCGAGCAGCGCGAAGAGGCGCTGCGACTGCGCGTCCGCCGAGTCGGGCACCTGGGGCACCGACTGCAGGAGGATCTCCTCCGCGGAGATCACCGACTTCTGGATCTGCGTCCACTCGTCGACGCGCCGCAGGGCCTCCATGGTCACGGCGTCGCACGCGAGGCGCGGCTCCCAGTCGAGCTGGCGGACCTCGAAGTCCGTGGAGGACGCCTCGCCGGCGACGAATTCGAACTCGGCGTCGGCCCACAGGAAGGTGTCGCAGACGAGCTCGGTCATCTGGTTCTCGAGGGCGGACTTGGCGTCGGCGTTGGTGGCCTTCTTCTCGCGGATGAGGCGGTTGACGCGGGCGGCGTCGGTCGTCTTGCGCGCGCCCGTCTCGAGGTCGGCGGGGGAGACCTTGCCGAGGGCGAGGAGGCCCGCGCAGATGGAGGGGCCCTGGCCCAGGCCGAGGCCGACGAGGCGGAGGGCGCCCTTCTCGAACCAGAGGAAGCGGCGGCGCTCGCCGACGTGGAGCCGCAACGTCCCGGTCTGGCTGTTGTAGGCCAGGTCCTGGAGAACGTTGCCTAGATTGAGACTCTTGAGATCACCGCGGAGGGCCACCTGAAAAGTCTAGCCACTCACCGAGGTGAGGTCAATTCGGGCCCGGGGCGCCCGGGTCCCGGTCCGGCGCGAGTTCCGTCATGACCAGGCACGCCTCGCCCTTGCACTTCACGCGCACCGTCGTGCTCCGTCCGCACGCGGCGCACTTCAATGCATGGGCCCCCTCCGCGACCTCCAACTTCAGGAACGCCTTGCCGCACCCGCGACAAGGTACAGATACAGACTCACCCTTGCGGGGAGATGTCATGATTTCCCCTCTTCCGAACCTGAGATGCCTGGACCCCGAAGAAAGTATCCGGGCGGCGAGTCCGGAGTGTCAATCGAAAGGCGGGTTCACGAACCGAAGAACACCCCCGGGGCGCCGCTGAAAATTGAACCTCGGAAGTCCGCCGGCCAGGAGCGGCCCACAAAACTGGTTACGGCCCCCCGGGGAAGAGCGTTACAATCTCGGGGCTCTCGCAACGGAGGATTCCGAATGGCGATGAAATCCGCCCCGTTCCTCGTCCTGGCGTGCGCCGCCGCGGCGCTCGTCTCGATGGCGCAGGAGTTCGAGCCGGAGGTCCCGCCGCTCCCGTCCGACCCCGCGAACTACGCGCCGCTGGAGCGGTTCGAGGCGATGAAGGTTCCCGCGGACAATCCGATGACGGCGGAGAAGGCGGCGCTCGGCCGCCAGCTCTGGTTCGACACGCGCCTGAGCGGCGATGGAAAACTCTCGTGCTACGCGTGCCACGTCAACGAGAAGGGCCTGACGGACGGAAAGGCGCTCGGGGAAGGGGCGTTCGGGAAGAAGCTGACGCGCAGCGCGCCCACGCTGTGGAACGTCGGCTACCACGCGGACTGGTACTGGGACGGGCGCGCGAAGGCGCTCGAGGCCCAGGCGCTCGCGGCCTGGAAGGGCGTCAACATGGGCGCCGCGAAGCCCGAGGAGATCGCGGCCAGGCTCAACGCGGTCGCGGGCTACAAGAAACAGTTCCAGAAGGCGTTCGGCGCCGACGCCACGCCGGAGAACGTCGCGAAAGCGCTGGCGTGCTACATGCGGACGATCATCAGCCAGACGACGGCGTTCGACAAATGGCAGAAGGGCGACGACAAGGCGGTGTCCGACTCGGCGAAGCGGGGGCACGAGGTCTTCAAGAAGGCGAAGTGCGACAACTGCCACTCGGGCGCCCTCTTCCAGGACCTGCAGTACCACAACCTGGGAATCGGCATGAAGGCGGCGACGCCCGACCTGGGCCGCTTCGTCGTCACGAAGGCGGACAAGGACAAGGGGGCGTTCAAGACGCCGACGCTGCGCGACGTCGCGCGATCGGCCCCGTACTTCCACGACGGGAGCGTCGCGACCCTCGAGGAGGCGGTGAAGATCATGGCGGGCGGCGGGATCGAGAACGAGCACCTCGACAAGGTGAACGCGGTGAAGACCGAGCTGACCGACGCCGAGTTCAAAGACCTGCTGGAATTCCTCAAGTCGCTGACAGAGACTGCAGAGTTGAAGGAACCCAAGAGACCGTAGGGGGAATCGGGAAGTTGGAAGATGGAAGATGGAATGCCCGATTCCAAATTCGCGACACGTTGTCCGGCTCATGTTTGTGCGCGACCAAGATGAATGTCCCCACCCCGGCTAAAACCAGGCCCAAGATCAGCTTTTCATAGCGATCGAAGACGGCGAGCGGCAGTTTCTCCACCCCCAGGCCGGTGAGCCCGACGAGCATCACCATGTTCCCGACCGTCGTCACCAGCAGCACGGCGGAGATCAGCAGGACCTGCGACAGGCTGGACGCGGCGGCGCCGACGAGGATCAGGATCGCTGCGGAACACGGTGAAACCGTCACCGCGAAGATGAGTCCTCCCAGGGCCATGCGCTCCGTGGCCGACGCCTCGTGGTCGTGGTGGTGGCCGCGGTGCGTGAAGTGGAGGACGAGGTAGAGCGCTCCGAGGCCGGCCAGGATCCAGCCCGCGACGCGTTCGAGGTCGTCGATGTGGAAGAGGTCCTGGCCGGTGCGCGCGAGGAGGAGTCCCAGCGCGACCGTGGTGATCACGTGGAGCGCGCCCGCCAGGGCCGCCACGGACATCGTGCGGCGCAGGCGCCATCCGCGCGCCCGGCCGACGAGGACAAAGCAAAGCCAGTGACTGGGGATGGCGGTGTGGATGAGGGCCACGGAGAACGCGGAGACCAGGACGGCGGTGGAGATGTTCACGTAAGCGCGATTGTAGGGAAGGGCGGGCTACTTCTCCTTTTCCTTCTCACCCTCGTCTTCCTTTTTCTTTTTCACCGGCAGGGAGCCGCCGTGGGGGAACCGGCCCGACCGGGAGCAGGAGAGCTGGATCTCGTTCCGGTGCCCCGCCTTGCGGTGCAGGATTTTCGCCTCCGACGCGGCGGTCGCCCCGCAGCCGGCGCAGCGGTAATTCACCGGGGCGCCCAGGACCTCGATCCGGCAGCACGTCGGGCTCGTGCAGCAGGGCTTGTCGTGCGGCCCCATCTCGTGCATGCCGCACTTCGGCACCCAGGACTTGAAGCAGAGCTTCGTCTTCTCCGGCGCCAGCCCGCACGCGGCGCACGCGCCGTCCTTGTCGAGGTCTGCCGCCAGCCGCGCCTTCCGGCAGCGCAGGCACCAGAACCCGTCCTCGACTTTCGCGAGATCGCAGGGGGGGTCGTCCTGGAAAGTCCACAGTCCACAGTCCCCGGTCCCGGATCCACGGTCCCCAGTCCACAGAGCCCGGTCTCCAGTCCCCAGGAAGAGAACACCGGCAAGCAGAACCGCGAGTTTCATTTCTTCGATTCCAGATACGACTCCAGGATCACGATCGCGGCCGCGGCGTCGCTCCGCTTCGACAGCTCGCGCCGGTCCAGCCCGGCCTCGCGCAGGCGCGCCTCCCCCTCGGCGGTCGAGAGCCTCTCGTCCCAGAATTCGACCGGCAGGTCGGTCGCCTTGCGGATCGCATCGCCGAAATCGCGGGCCGCCCGGGCCCGGGGTCCTTCCGTGCCGTCCATGTTCAGCGGAAGCCCCACGATGATACGCCCCGCCTCGGCGTCGCGAGCTATTTTCGCGATCCGGTCCGCGTCCTTCCCGTCCCCCTTCAT
>DASRJF010000412.1:0-3329 GCA_035649615.1 Planctomycetota bacterium
ATGATCCTGTTCATGGTCCTGGGCGGGATCTCGTTCATGCGCCTCGGCGTCTCGCAGATGCCCGACGTCGACCAGCCCACGGTGAGCATCAACCTCCAGTGGGAGGGCGCCGCGCCCGAGATCATGGAGAACGACGTCGTCGACATCGTCGAGGACGCCGTGATGTCCATCCAGGGCATCAAGAACATCTCCAGCAGCTGCCGCCAGGGGTCGGCGAACGTCACGATCGAGTTCGACCTCGACCGGGACATCGACGTCGCGATCCAGGACGTCCAGGCGCGGCTCGCCCAGGCGCAGCGGCGGCTCCCCGCGGACATGGACCCCGCGGTCGTCTCCAAGCAGAACCCCGAAGACCAGCCGATCATGTTCGTGGCCCTCGTCGGGCCGCGGTCGCAGCAGGAGCTGTCCGACATCGTCCGCAACCAGGTCAAGGACCGGCTCCAGACGGTGCCGGGCTCCGGCGAGATCAGCCTGGGCGGAGGGTTCCTCGAGCGCAACGTCCGCATCTGGCTCGACACCAAGCGGCTCGAATCCTACCGGATCTCCGCGGACCAGGTGATCGACGCGCTCCGCCGGGAGCACGTCGAGGTGCCCGCGGGACGCATCGAGGGTCCCTACAAGGAGATCAACGTCCGGTCCGAGGGCGAGGCGCTGTCGCTCGACGACTTCCGGAGGATCATCCTGCGCGCGGAGGGCCTCGCGACGGTGCGGCTCCAGGACGTCGCGATCGTCGAGGATGGGCTCGAGGACCGCCGGCGCATCGCGCGCTCCAACGGGGAGCCCGCGCAGGGCATCGGCGTGCGCAAGCAGCGCGGCGCCAACGCCGTGGCCGTCGCCAAGGGCGTCCGCGAGCAGGTCGCCCTGATCCAGAAGACCCTCCCTCCCGACCTGGCCCTCCAGATCGTCTTCGACTCGACGCCCTTCATCGAGGACTCGATCCACGAGATCCAGGTCACGATGATCCTCTCCGTCTTCCTGACCGCGTTCGTCTGCTGGCTCTTCCTCGGGTCGTTGAGCTCGACGATCAACATCGTGCTGGCGATCCCGACCTCGATCCTCGGGACGTTCGCCGTGATGTACTTCATGGGATTCACGCTGAACACGTTCACGCTCCTCGCCCTGTCGCTGTCGATCGGCATCGTCGTCGACGACGCGATCATGGTGATGGAGAACATCTTCCGCCACCGCGAGATGGGGAAGAGCCGCGTCGACGCGGCCCGCGACGGCGCGCGCGAGATCACGTTCGCCGCGATGGTGGCCACGGTCGCGATCATCGCGATCTTCCTGCCCATCGCGTTCGCCGAGGGCATCATCGGGAAGTTCCTCTTCCAGTTCGGCGTCGTCCTCTCGGTCTCGGTCTTCCTGTCGCTGATCGAGGCGCTGACCATCGCGCCCGCCCGCTGCGCGCAGTTTCTCGACGTCACGAAGCGCACGACGCGGATCGGCCGGTCGGTCGAATTCCTCTTCGAGAAGCTCGCGTCGGCGTACGGCCGCGCCCTGCGTCCCACGCTCCGCTGGCGGTGGGCGGTGTTCACCGTGTCCGTGGCCCTGTTCGGCGCCTCGCTCTTCGTCTTCACGCTCCTGCCGTTCGAGCTCGTCCCCTCGCAGGACCAGGGCCGGTTCCTCGCGCGCCTGCAGACGCCGGTCGGGTCGTCGATCGACTTCACGGACCGGCTCTGCCGCCAGGTGGAGGAGGACGTCGTCAAGCAGCCGGAGGTGGAGCGCTACTTCATGGCGGTGGGCGGGTTCGGCGGCGGCGAGGTCAACACGGCGAACCTCTTCATCACGCTCAAGCCGAAGCAGGAACGCAAGCGCACGATGCAGCAGATGATCGAGTACCTGCGCGGGTTCAACCGGATCCCGGACCTCATCGTCCGCCCCCAGGATCTGTCCGCCCAGGCCATCACGGGCCGGCGCGGATCCAACGTCGAGGTGTCGATCCAGGGTCCGGACTGGGACAGGATCGCGGCGCTCTCGGGCCGCCTCATGGACAAGATGGAGGACCATCCGGACTTCAAGGACGTCAACACGAACTACCAGGTGGGAATGCCGGAGATCCACATCGTCCCCGACCGGAAGAAGGCGGCCGAGGCCGGGGTCTCGATGTCGGCGATCGGCACCACCGTGGGGGCGCTCATCGGCGGCACGCGAGTCGGCAAGTACAAGGACCAGGGGCGGCGGTACGACGTACGGGTGCGCGTCCTGCGCGACCAGCGCCTCCGGATGGAGGACGTCCGGAGCATCAAGGTGCGGTCCTCGACGGGGGACCTCGTCCCCCTGTCGGAGGTCGTGGCGATCGAGGAGCGGCCGACCCTGCTGACGATCAACCGCAAGAATCGCGAGCGCGCGATCGAAGTGACCTCGAACGTGACGCCGGGCGCCTCGCACACGAAGGCGTTCGAAGCCATGGAGACCCTCTGGAAGGAAGTGCAGGAGGAGGGCTACCGGATGTACTGGTCGGGGACGGCTCAGACGGCGAAGGAGACGCAGACGAGCCTGCTCCTCGTCATGGCGCTGGGGCTCTTCATCGCCTACGTCGTCCTGGCGTCGCAGTTCAACAGCTTCATCCACCCGGTGACGGTCTTCCTGGCGCTGCCCTTCAGCATCATGGGCGCGCTGATCGTCTTGTGGGCGGCGGGACTGTCGATCAACATCTACTCCGCGATCGGGATCATCCTCCTGATGGGGATTGCGAAGAAGAACTCGATCATCCTCGTGGACTACACGAACCAGGCGCGCGAGAGGGGCGCCGGCTGGAAGGACGCGGTCCTCGCGGCCTGCCCGGTGCGCCTTCGGCCGATCCTGATGACGAGCGTTTCGACGATGGTGGGCGCGGTGCCCGCGGCGATGTCGCTCGGCCCGGGCGCCGAGCTCATCAAGCCGATGGCGCTCTCGGTGATCGGCGGGATCGCGGTCTCGACGCTCTTCACCCTCTTCGTCGTGCCGTCGTTCTACGGGATGGTGGAGGACGTCAAGGGGGTCCTGACTCGGAAGCAGGCTCCGGTTCCCGGGCGAGGTTCACCGGGCGAGCCGGACCGGAGCGTCGTCCTCTGACCCGATGACGGATGACGGATGACGGGCCCGAATCCTCAATCACGAATCCCAAATCCATTTGGCTTCTGAACTCGATCTGAATTCGGGCGCTAGCGCGGAGGATACGCAGTCGCGACTATTGCTTCCCCGAGGTGCTTCACCAGCGTCTTGCAGTCCTCTGAGTTCATGAAAACTTCAAAGTCTCCATCCCGTTCGGTGGTCAAAGCCAGTGAGACGGTTCCGCCTCCAGCCCGGACAATTGCCCACGTGGAGCGCTTCTCCTCCGGATCCATGAA
>DASRJF010000413.1:0-13977 GCA_035649615.1 Planctomycetota bacterium
CGGCGCCGAAGCTGACGATGAAGATCCCCGAGCAGAACCCGAGGACCGGGAGCGCGGATAGATGGATGGCGCGGGCGGGCGCGGAAATCGCCTCGAGGGCCAGCGCCAACGGGACCGCCACCGCGCCGGCGAGGAGTAGCCGGCTCGCCCACTCCTTGGCCGCCGTGGAGAGCCGGAGCCGGTCGAGCCACGTCCCAAAGACGATGTTGATCAGCGGCAGCATGATCGCCGCGATGTGCGCCAGGCGGAGGAGCCGTCGCGGCAGGTCGTCGTACTGGTCCAGCGCGGCCCCCGGTTGAACGATGGGCTGGAACGCGTAGAGCGACATCGCGAGACCGGCCAGGAAACCGATCGACACCAGCACGAGTCCGCCCCGAACGTTGCGGGCGCCGATCCGGAGACCGGACCCGGCGCGTTCGACGCGAGACCGCGCGACGGGCTGCTCGACTTGCACCGCGTTCATCGCGCGCCCCCGGGGATCACGAGACGCGAGTCCATCGCCTGCGCGATCGCCTCGACGAGCCGCTCGCGCGCGTCCATCGACCGCATCGCCCCTTCCACGAGCGACTCCTGCACCGCGGGGTCCTCGAGGTACGGGGTGAGCGAGCCCACCACGAGCGAGCCGTGCTCCTCGTCCGTCGGGATGTGCTCGAGATAGAACTCGAGGACGTCGTCCGACACGTCCGCGATCCGGCGGTAGCCGCGGACGATCGGCTCGTACAGGTACGGGATGGGCCACTCCATCGCGAAGCCGACGGCGCCCATCGCCTCCCAGAAGGTCTCCGGGCGGCACATCGCGAAGTGGATGCGCGAGTACTCTTCGAGCTCGGGCAGGCGCGGCCTGAGGCCCGCCTCCCTCGGATCGATCGAGAGCCCCCGGAGGACCTTCCGGAACTGGGCGGGATGGGTGCGGTCGTTGTCGCCGCAGCCGTACTCGTCCCAGAGGATCGAGGCGAGCGCCGACTGAATCCCTTCGTCGGGACACGCGGCCAGCGCCGCGGCGTCGTAGAGCCGCGTCCGCAGCACGTGGTGGTAGTAGTGCACCGTGAACGTCCGCAGCGCGCGGAGGTCGTAGTACCCGAGCTCGAGGTCCGACCAGAGCGGGTGGCTGAGCACGGGGTGGCCGAGCACGAGGTGCTTGAGCCGGCCGAGAAACGTTTCCGCGTTCATGAGGCCTCCTTGCGACGGTTTCGGGCGATTTCGATGAAGCGCAGGCGACGCCGCCGGCGCTCGTCGGCCGAGTACAGCGATTTCATGAGGTGTTCGAGCCCGCCCTCCAGGTCCTCGACGCTCATCCGGCGCGGCTGGAACGTGACGTCGAAGAGCGTGCAGCGCTCCCAGAATTTCTCGGTCAGCAGGCGCCCCTCCGCCTGGAGCCGCCGGTAGAGCGCGGTCCCGGGGAACGGCGTCAGGACCGTGACCTGCACCTCGACGAGCGAGGTCGACTTCACGAACCTCTCGACCTCCTCGAAGATGTCGGGCGTGTCCTGGTCCAGCCCGACGATGAAGCACCCGTTCACCGAGATGCCCCGGCCCTGGAGGGCGTCGATCGCGCGCCGGTACTGGTCGTGCCGCCGCGACTTCCAGTTGTGCGCCTCGATGCCCTCGAGGGAGGCGGCGCGCGGGGACTCGAACCCGATGAGCAGCTGCCGGCATCCGCTCCGCGCCAGGAGATCGAGGAGTTCCGGGTCGTCCGCGACCGACACGTCCGTCTCCGTGAACCAGTGGATCTCCTCGTCCGCGATCGCGCGGACGAGATCCTTCGACCACCGCTTGTTCACGAACGTGTTGTCGTCGGCGAGCTCGATGAAGGGATGGCGCCACCGCCCCTTGGCGGCCCGGATGTCGCGGATCACCCGGTCCACGGGCTTCGTCTTGTAGCCGCCGAAGATCTTGGAGGCGGCGCAGAACTCGCAGTCGAGATGGCATCCGCGCGCCGTCTGCACCGGCAGGCGGTTGTAGCGCGAGACGTCGAGGAGGTCGTAGCGCGGCGCGGGCGTCTCGGCGAGGTCGACGTCGCGGAACCCCGCGTTCCGGTAGACCTTCTTGAGCCTCCCCTGCTCCCAGTCGGCGAGAAGGCGGGGCCAGATCTTCTCGCCTTCGCCGGCGACCACCGCGTCGGCGTGCTGGGCGGCCTCCTCGGGACACAGCGTGACATGGAGTCCGCCCAGGATGACCGTGACGCCGCGCGCGCGGAGGTGGTCGGCCATGCGGTACATGACGTCGGACTTCGCCGTGAACGAGCTGATCCCCACGATGTCGAACGAAAGCGCGTCCAGGCCGGCCGCGTCGAATTCGGGGAACTCCACGTACTCGACCTGGAATCGCTCCGGCGTGACCGCCGCGAGCGTCAGGAGGCCGAGAGAGGGCATGCTGGCGATCGTGCGCGCCCGCTCGAAGAAGCCGGGGAGCGTCAGCCCGACCCGGGTCAGGCGGTCGTTGTAGATCCGGACTCCGCTCACCGCGATCAGCCCCACCCTCATGCGATCCCCCTGGTGTTCAGCGGGGGAGGAAGCGCAAAGGTTGTGCCAATCGGACCTCCCTCGTGGGCGCCTCGGCAGGGCGATGGATGGACATCTTTTGCATGCATTTTCTTCCTGCATTTTGTGCTAACATCAACCCATGTTTCGGGAGCCTGTGGCGGGGGCGATCGTCCAAGGGACCCTGGAGGCGATCGCGGCGTGCCAGTCGCGCTGGAAGACGCCCGAGGCGGTGTGGCGGGGATTCCGCGAGTGGAGCGCGCGGCGGAGCCGGAGCGTCGCGGTGTCGTTCGGCGAGAAGTCGCTCTTCTACCACGAGCTGCAGAGCCTCTACGAATTCGGCGAGGAGGCGGGCGGAGGGCGGGAGTTCCTGGCGCTTTCGGGGCGGCGGTTCGCGGACATCATGCTGCAGGAGGGTCTGTCGGATCTCCTGGCGGCGGGCCTGGACCGGGGGTCGGACTTGCCGTCCGCGATCGAGGGCCTGTTCCTCAGGTTCCTGGACGAGTACGCGCGGCTGGTCTACCGGATGACCGTCAAGCGGGGGCGCGACACGGTTTCCTTCTCGCTGGACTTCGCGGATCCGGAGTCCACGGCGCAGTACCTGGCGGCGTACGGGCAGGACGGCCGCGTCTCCTTTCGCCGCAGCTTCGAGGTCATCGTGGCGATCTCCGACGCGTGCCTCGAGTACCTCCTCGACCCCTGGAAGCCCGAGAATCTCTCGGCCGACCTCGTCGGCGGGACGATGACGATCCGGTTCCCCAAGGGCACGTCCTTCCACTACCGCAAGCTCGTCGAGACGCTCACGCGGTATGCGGGCGACCTCCAGAAGCGCCACCGGGAGGCGCTTTTTTCGCGCGACCTCGAGCAGGACCTGCTTCTCCGCAGCCCCTCGATGCGCGAGAAGTGGCAGATGATCCGGACGGCGAGCGCGACGGACGAGATCATCCTCCTGCGCGGGGAGCCGGGGACCGGCAAGACGCACCTCGCGGAGCGGATCCACGAGATGAGCGCGCGCAAGGGGCGCCCGTTCGTCGAGGTCGGCCTCACCGCGGACGTCGGCGGCGAGAGCCTGATCCACAGCCACCTGTTCGGACACGTCAAGGGCGCCTTCACGTCGGCGGTGGAGGACAAGCGGGGGCTCTTCACGCTCGCCGACACGGGCACGATCTTCCTCGATGAGATGGGCGACGCGGGGCCGGAGCTCCAGGCCCGGCTCCTGCGGGTCATGGAGAAGCGCACGTTCAAGCCGCTCGGCGGCACGAAGGACATCACGGTCGACGTGAGGATCCTCGCGGCCACGAACCGGGACCTCGAGGAGATGGTGCGCCAGGGCCGCTTCCGGGAGGATCTCTATCACCGGCTGAACGTGATCCAGATCCAGCTGCCGGCGCTGCGCGAGAGGTCGGGCGAGATCCCGGTCCTCTGCGAGCACTTCCTGATGAAGCTCTCGGCCGAATCGGGCCGGCCGTCCAAGAAGCTGACCCCGGAAGCGCTGGAGATGCTCTCGACCTACCCGTGGCCGGGGAACATCCGCGAACTGATCCACGTGGTGAAGTACGCCCTCGTCTTCTCGCTGGGAGACCGGATCGGGCCGCGCGACCTGCCCGAGTCGCTGCGGCGCCCCGTCGGGAAACCCGCGCCCGCGCCGGCTCCGCGTCCGCCGCGCGAGGAGGCCCCGGTGATCGACGTGGAGGCGCTCGGACGACTGCTCGCGGAGAGCGACTCCCGTCCGGTCGCCCGCAACGACACCGCGAACTGCCCGTGGCACATCGACTACGCGAAGAAGACCTACCTGCGGGCCGTCATCCGCCATTGCCGGGGGAACCTGCGCCGGATCGCGTCGTACTGGGACTGCGCGTCGGAGCGGACCGTCCGTTCGCTCATCCAGCGGCTGGGGCTGTCGGAGGAAGTGGCGAAGGCCCGCGCGGAATAGGGGCTATCGGGCGAAATCGGCGGTCCAGGCGTCCTGGTGCTTGCCGACGCCGATCCGCACGAAGCACATCCGCTCGAGGTTGGCGCGGAGATCCGGATCGGCGAGCCACTGCTGGAACACGTCCTGGGGCGTGGCGCCCCCGTAGTTGACGTTCTCCCCCGACGACTCGACGTCGATGCCGTTCATGTTCATCCGCTCGACGAAGCTCTGCCCCTCGGGATTGACCTGGCCCTGGAAGAGGCCGTGCTCGAAGTGGTGGTGGCTGTGGCCGCGGGCGCCGTGGGTGAGCAGGCGGTCGAACTGGAGCGCGTCGAGGCCCAGCGCCGTGCGGTGCGTGTTGATGAGTCCGATGAGCGCGATCTCGTCCGCGATCACGGCGGGGTCGGTTTCGAGCCAATCCAGGGAGTGGCCGTTCCCGTAGGTCCGGGTGGGACCGTCCACGGGATCCGTTTCCCCGGCGCCGCCGGGGATCCAGAAGCTGTCGCCCCCTCAGGGATCGCCCACCGAGCCGCTCTCCGAGCAGCCCGAGATGAACGCCAGGATGAGGGCAGACCCCAGCAACCGCCCCATACCTAGGTAACACTTCGAAGTGAATTCACCTTGATGAATTCCTGAACACGTCGAGACCTGGGGTCTCCTACTTTCCGAGCAGGCCGGGCTCCCACAGGTAGCACAGCTGGAACGTGAGGGCGCGACGGGCGAGATCCAGGACGGCCGAGTCCGCCGACGCCGACGCGCGGGCGGGAGAGTAGACGTTCTCCGCCGACTCCGGACGGCGCGTGTAGAGCACGACCTTGGCGCCCTTCATTCCCGCCAGGATCTTCGCCTCCTCCACGGCGTCCTTGAGGTAGCCGATCCGGTCGATGAGTTTCACCTTCAGGGCCTGGTCGGCCGAGTAGATCCGGCCATCCGCAAGCCCGTGGGCCTGGGCCTCCGTCATGACCAGCTGGCGGCCGCGCGCCACCACGCTCACGAAGCGGCCATGCATGTCGTCGATCAGGGCTTGGAGGACTTTTCGTTCGTCGGGGGCCAGGTCGCGGAAGATGGACCCGGTGTCCTTGTGCGCGCCGCTCTTCAGGGCCTCGACCTTGATGCCCGCCTTCTCGAGAAGTCCGGCCAGGGAGACGTGCAGGGCGATGACGCCGATCGAGCCCGTGATCGTCGTCGGATGGGCCACGATGCGGTCGCAGGCGCAGGAGACGTAGTAGCCGCCCGAGGCGGCCACGCCCATGAACGCGGCCACGACCGGCACCGCCTTGCGCGCCTTGAAGGCGCGGATCTCCTCGTACAGGACGTCGCTCGCGGTGACCGAGCCCCCGGGGGAATCAATCCGCAGGATGACCGCCTTGACGACGGGGTCCGCCTCCGCCTTCTTGAGCTTCTCCACGACCGAGACGATCATCGATTCCTTCGACCGGAACAGGCTGTCCTCGGAATCGTCATCGATGATCCCGTCGATGTCGATGATGGCGATCTTCTCGTGCGTGGACAGGTCGTTCCACACGAGCTTCTCTTCGTACTCCTTGAACCGCTCCCGGAGCGAGACATCGACGTGGTTGAAGGACATGCATCCGGTCAGCGCCAGGATGATCGCGACGCTTGCCTGGGGTTTCATGGCGACGCCTCCTAACGGGGATCCTTCCGGAGCCGACGGGACTGACATGATACGCTTCGCGTGTCCTCGGAACTGGCTTCGGGTTCGGCTTGAGGCTTGAAGCTTGAGGCTTGAAGCAAAACATGGGCGTTGAGGGATTCGAACCCCCGACCTCTTGGGTGTGATCCAAGCGCTCTAACCAGCTGAGCTAAACGCCCGTCGAGGAGATCCGAGTGTAGGAGAATCCGGAGTGCAGTCAAGCCAGTTCCGGCGGGGTCGCCAGTCCCGGCTTTGGCCGCCTGTCGATAGTCTCCGTCAACCTGCTGATAGCCAGACCTTCGCGTCGAATCCTGGAGGTGCGGGGTCTCAGTCACCCTCAACTCGAGCGTGGAGCTTCTTGAGGCGCTCGGCCACTTCGGATCGCTGGGGCCATTCAGGCGGCGCCACCTCGAGCGCCTTCTCGTAGTCGGCCTTCGCTTTTTCGAGGCTCCGTTGGCGCTCCCAGGCAATTCCCCGATTCAGGTAAGCCATCGCGTAGTCCGGTTTCAGCTGCAGCGTCATCGTAAAGTCGGCGATCGCCTCCTCGAACAAGCCCTTCTCCGCCCTGGCCGACCCGCGGTTCATGTAAGCCAGGTGGAAGTTCGGATCGGCTTCGATCGCCCGGGTCCAATCCATGACGGCGTCGTCGAGGCGTCCCTTGGATCGTGCCGCGTTCCCCCGGTTGTAGAGCGCAGTCGCATCCCTCGGATCCAGTTCGATGGCCTTGGTGTAGTCCGCGATCGCATCGTCCACGCGGCCCTTGCTCCGTTTCGCGAGGCCGCGGTTCCGATAAGCCCTCGCGCTCCCGGGGTTTAGCTCGATCACTTTCGTGAAATCGGCGATCGCGCCGTCCAGCTCCCCCCTCTCGGCCCTCGCCACCCCGCGGTTGGCGTAGGCCTTCTCGTCCCTGGAATCGAATTCGATCGCCTTCGTGTAGTCGGCGATGGCCTCATCGGTCCGGCCCCGGGCCTTTCTCGCGTCGCCGCGATTCGTGTAGGCCGCCGCGAACTTGGGGTTCAATTCGATGGCCTTCGAATAGTCGGCAATGGCTTCATCGTGGAGCCCCTTGCGCTTCTTTGGATTGGCCCGGTTGTAGTAGAACTCCGAGTTACCTGGGTCCAGCTCGATGGCCCGATTAGCGTCGATGACGGCCTCATCATCCAGTCCCATTTCCCACTTCGCGACCCCGCGGTTGTTGAAGGCGATCGCGAGGGTCGGATCCAGTTCGATGCCTTTCGAGTAGTCGACGATCGCCTCGTCGTACAGGCCCTTGCGCTGTTTCGCCAGGCCGCGGTTGGAGTAGGCGGCCGCGTAACCGGAATCCAGCTCGACGGCCTTCGTGAAGTCGGCGATCGCCTCGTCCAGTTTTCCCATGTTTCGGTTCGCCACCCCGCGGTCGTTGTAGGCCACTTCGTGCTTCGGATAGAGTCCGATGGCCTTCGAGAAGTCGAGGATCGCCTCTTCGAAGCGACCGATCGAGTTCATCGCGAGTCCCCGGTTCGTGTAGGCCACCGCGTCTTTCCCATCCAGCTCGATGGCTTTCGTGAAGTCCTCGATCGCCGACGCGGAATCCCCCTGGGCATACCTCGCGATGCCGCGCCACCGGTATCCGAGCGCATGCGGAGTCCGACTCAACGCTTGATTGAAGGCGGCAACGGCCCCGGGGAGATTTTGGGAGAAATAGCGGCAGATCCCTTCCAACCTCAGGACCTGTGAATCCCATCGCTCCGCCTTCGCATAGGCGGCGAGCGCATCGGCGGCCTGCGCATGTTCTCCTTTTCCCATGGCCAGGAGACCCGCAAGGAGGCTCTCCTGCGCGGGCGCCGTCTTCCCTCCCGAGAGCAACGACTCGCCCCGTTGGCGCCAGCGGGTCTGCTCGACGGTCTCCTTGGGCAACCATCCCAAGTGCAGCCGGGCGGCGCCCGTGACGTCGGAACGCGACCACCGAACGGAAGGCGTGTCCCTCGACGCCTGGAATCGGACCAGCAGCGCCTTCGCCAGCTCCAGCCGCGCCTCGGCGTGATTTGGATCCAGCTCGTGCGCCCGCTCCAGCGACTTCAACGCGTCGTCGTCCCGGCCTTCCAGCTCCAGGCACCGCGCCTTCATCACGAGCGACGGCGCGTCCTCCCGCACCTCGAGCGCCCGCTCGAACCCCTCCCGCGCATCCTTCGCCCGGCGCCGGATCCCCTCGGGGTCCACCCCCGCCATCGCAAGCCCGCGCGCCTCCGCCCACAGCTTCATCGCGGACTCGCGACGCCGGAGATGCTCGGAGCTGACGCCGAGCTCCTCCGAATGAGGACGACCGACCAGGAACCACCACCCCAGGACCCCGGCCAGGACGACCGAAGCGAGAGAGGCGAGCGCGAGCGCCTTGCGTTTCGCCACGTTCCGGCGCAGGCGGTAGAACATCCCCGCCGGCCGCGCCTGGATCGGATCATGATGGAGATACCGGTCGAGGTCGTCCGCCAACTCATCCGCGGAGCGATACCTCCTCGCCGCATCCTTCTCGAGGCACTTCAAGATGATGGTCTCGAGATCCGGAGCGATCCGGGGATTCAGGCGGCGAGGCCGCGCCGGCGCCGCCTCCTCCACCTTTCGCAGGACGTCGTAGATCGTGGTCCCCGAAAACGGCGCGCGCCCGGTCAGGCACTCGAACAGCGTCGCGCCCAGGCTGTAGACGTCCGTCCGCGCGTCCACGGATTCGCCCCGGGCCTGCTCCGGACTCATGTACGCGGGCGTGCCCATCGCCTTGCCGGTCGCCGAATGGCTCGCATCGAGCGCCACGGGCCGCGCGAGTCCGAAATCGAGCACGTAAACCTGCCCCTCCGGGGTCACCATCACGTTGGTGGGCTTCAGGTCGCGGTGCACGATCCCGCGCGAATTCGCATGCGCCACCGCGCGCGCGGCATCCCGGATCCACGTCACCAGGCGGGGCACGTCGCGCCGGCCCCACTGGTCCAGCGTTTTCCCCGGGATGAGCTGCATCGCGATGAAGCTCTCGCCGGCGGCGCGGCCCGATGCGTAGATGGCGGCGATGTTCGGGTGCGACAGGCCCGCGGCGAGCCGGGCCTCGCGATCGAAATAGGCCTCGGACCGTTCGTCCCCGACGGCCTTCAAGCATTTCAGCGCGACCCACCGCGAGAGCTTGAGGTCCCACGCCTTGTACACGCGCCCCATTCCGCCCGAGTGCAGGAAGTCACCGAGGATGTAGTGATCGAGACGGCGGGCGGCCTCCTGGGCGACTTTCTCAATTTCCGGGGGCATTGGCCCCTCGGGCGCCAGGAGCCTCTGGAGCTGGTCGGGTGTCAGGGGCAGGTGATTCAGCAGCCGCGACCCGGGGGTCCGTTCGTGGGCGAGGATCGCGCTCTCGATCGTTTCCCGGGTCAACCATCCGCGCTCCAACGCGCCTTGGGCGAGCTCCATGTCCGCGTCGAAGCCGGGATCCACGTTCAGCTGCATGCACTTCCCTGATCAGGAAGCCGCGGCGTTCACTTACGCCAGGTACTTGTGAAGCCCCAATTCCCTCAGCTCTTCCGTGGGATGGGTCGACCTCTCCGCGGCCAGCTGGATCAGCGCCTGGCGGAACACCTTGCGGGCGGACAGGAGGTGATTGCTGACGTCGTACACTGAAATCCCGAATTCCGCGGCGAGCGCCTTGTAGTCGACGGGCTCCCCGTTCCTCAGCCCCGCCCGGGCCTCGAACACCTTGAAGTAGGTCTCCTTCCCCTGGGCGGTCAGCTCCTGTTTCGCGCGGTCGACCGCCTCCTCCAAGTACCAGGCCCGCAACTCGTCGTCGATCAGCCCGTCGATCTTGTCCTCGGTGACGGCCATCCCGGAATCCTCGAGCGGGACGGCGCGCTCCCCGCCCCGCTTCGCGGCGTTCCGCGCTTCCAGCCAGTTGATGAAATGGCGGCGGCACGCGACCTTGAGGAAGCCCCGGAAGCTCTTCTCGTGCTGGAGATTCCTGAGGAAGTCCTTCTCGACGAACCGGGTGAAGAAATCCTGCGTCAGGTCTTCGAGGTCCCGCTCGCCGACGCGCAGGGCCCTCTGGAAGAACCGGTGGACCGGCTTGTAATAGAGGCGGAAGAGATCGTCGAGCGCCCGGCGCCGCGATTCCGCGGGGCCCGCGTGGCTGCGCTGGACCAGGTCCCAGATCGTGCTGGGCCAGGCGTTGGTCGCGGTCCCGGCCGATGGAATTCCTTCCGGCGAGGGCGACGGCATGCAGCGACTCTAGAGCCTCCGGGACCCCGCTTCAAGCTCCGCTCGATTCCCCCAAGTGTCCCGCCGCCTCTCCTGATCCGTGGTACGGCAAGAATCACGGAGGTTGCCCATGAGTCCTCGAGCGCGGCTCTTCATCATCCTCGTGATGTCCACCGTCGCCGGTTGCGGAGGGAATGGCGGCGATGACGCCCCGCCCCTGCTTCGCTCCGGACCGGCGGCGACGTTCCACATTTCGGTTTCGTCGACCGGCGCCCAAGGCAACAGCTGGAGCGACGGGCCCTCCATCTCCTCGGACGGCCGCAGGGTCGCGTTCGAATCCGCCGCGGACAATCTCGTGGCCGGCGACACGAACGGCGAGATGGACGTCTTCGTCCGGGACCTCGCCCGGGCCTCGACGATTCTCGTCTCGGTGAATTCCGAAGGAGCTCCGGGCGACGGCTACAGCCATGAACCCTCCATCTCCGCCGACGGCCGGTTCGTCGCGTTCAGTTCCAGGGCGGCCAACCTGGTCCCGGGAGATGAAAACAACCACGAAGACATCTTCGTCCGGGACCTGCTCGCGGGGACGACGGTGCGCGTCTCCGTGGATTCCGCCGGGGTCGAGGCCGACTGCTACAGCGGCCATCCGTCGATCTCCGGTGACGGCCGGTACGTCGCGTTCGAATCGGTGGCGACCAACCTCGTCGCCGGCGACACGAACCGGGCGGCGGACATCTTCGTGCGCGACCTGGTCGCGGAAACGACCGTCCGCGTCTCGGTCGGTCCGGGGGGACGGCAGGGCGACAACGCGTGCTCCAATCCCGCGATCTCCTCCGACGGTCGGCACGTCGCCTTTGAATCGTCCGCGACCACCCTGGTCGAGGGAGACTCGAACGAGAGCACCGATGTCTTTCGCCACGACCGGGTCACGGGAACGACCGAGCGCGTATCCCTGGGCCGTTCCGGCGCCGAGGGAAACCTGGACAGCTTTTCACCCGCCCTCTCGGCCGACGGCCGGCGAGTGGTCTTCGAGTCCCTTGCCGACAATCTCGTGGCAGGCGACACGAACCAGGAGGCGGACATCTTCCTGCGGGACTTGGGCGAGGGCACGACCCTCCGCGTCTCGGTCGGAGTCCAGGATGCGGAGAGCAATGGACAGAGCCGGGGCGCTTCGATTTCGTCCGACGGCCGGATCGCCGCGTTCCGGTCCTTCGCGTCCAATCTCGTCGCGGAGGATACGAACGGCTGGGCGGATGTCTTCGTCAGGGACTTGGAAGCCGGGACGACAACCCGGATCTCCGTGGATTCCTCCGGAGTGCAGGGCAACTCCGGCAGCCACGCGCCGGAGCTGGCTCAAGGCGGCCGGTTCGTCGCCTTCAGATCCAACTCGACGACCCTGTCGGCCGGAGATACGAATGGGGAGTCCGACGTCTTCGTGCGAGGTCCGATCCGATGATGCCTGGAAGCCCGCGGACCCAGCCGGTCCGGCGTCTCCTGCCGTCCAAGCCTGAATCCCAGGCGACGCGCTACGTCCTCATCGCCATCGCCACCGTCACGATCGTCGGTGCGTATCCGGCCATCCTCTGGTACCGGGTATCGGACATGCAGGAGCGCTGGGAAGTTGAGGACGAGGCGCGGAGAAATCGAAAATCCTCGTTCGAGGGCATCCAGGAGCAGTTCTTGCGGCAGGATGAAGCGCGCCGATGGATCCAGGCGGAGTCACGCCGCAATCAGGCGCGCCGCGATCTCAGTCCAGGGACTCGCCCGCCCGGCGAATGCGCCGCGTGCGAAGGCCTCGGATTGATCAAGGCCAATCCACCGCCGGAAAAGGGAAAGGCGGCCCCCGGCATCCTCAATTGTGATAAATGCGGCGGCGCAGGAGTCGCCACAAAGCAGTAGGCCGGGTCACTGCAGTTCGAGATGTTCCACGTGCTCGCCTCGAAAGTGGCGCACGGGGCCCGCCGCGAGCCGCACCTCGAGCCCCTCGATCGGGTCGATCCCCTCCACGACGCCCGAGTACGCCTTCCCCCCCTCGCGCACGCGCACGGGCCGGCCGAGGATGGCCGACCGCTCCCGCCACGCGCGGCGGAGCGTCCGCAGGTTGCCGTCGAGCTCCCCCGCCCAGCGGTCGAGCGATTCCAGCAGCGACCGCGCGGTCCTCGCAAGGTTCACGGGCGAACCGCGCTCGATCTGGACCGAGGTCGCGATTCCCTTCAGCTCGCGCGGGAAGTCCTCCGCCGCGACGTTGACATTCATCCCGATGCCGACGACGAACAGGTCGGGCCGGCCCGAAATGAAGCGTGACTCGACGAGCACGCCCGCGATCTTCCGGTCCCCGATGAAGACGTCGTTCGGAAACCGGATCGAGGACGTCGCATGAGCCGACTCGTCCGCGGTGTCCGAAGCCGCGAGGGCCGCGATCGCCGTGATGAGCGGCACGCGATCGATCCCGATCTCCGGCCTCAGCACGACCGAACAGAGGATCGACGATCCTTTCGGGGCGAACCAGTCCCGCCCCATCCGGCCGCGCCCCTTCTTCTGCTCCTCCGCGAAGACCGCGAAGCCGTGCTCCGCCCCCTCCACCGCCGCCGCCCACGCGACGTCGTTCGTCGACCCGACCGATCCGACGCACTGGATGCGGCGGCCGATGGCGCTCGTGGAGAGCCGGGAGCGGATCGATTGCGGCGTGAGGCTCATGCGAGATCGAGCGAGAAGTCGACGGCGGGCGCGGAGTGCGTGAGCGCGCCGACGCTGATCCAGTCGACGCCGGTCTCCGCGATGGCCCGCACCGTCTCCAGCGTCACGCCGCCCGACGCCTCGATGAGGAGCTTCGGCCGGATCGCGCGCACCTCGGGCACCAGGCGGCGCATCGCCGGAACGGACAGGTTGTCGAGCATGAGGACGTCGATGTCGAGCTCCGCGAACGCCAGCGCCTGCGCGCGCGATTGCGCCTCGATCTCGATCCGGAACCGCGGACCGCGGCGACGCCTCAGCTGCTCCACGGCGGCCGCCACCGACTCCGTCGCGGAGATGTGGTTGTCCTTGATGAGCGCGGCGTCGTCGAGTCTCACCCTGTGATTCGTCCCGCCGCCCGCCCGCACCGCCGCCTTTTCGAGGAGTCGCAACCCCGGCGTCGTCTTGCGGGTGTCGAGGATCTTCGCGCCCGTGCCCTTCACGGCATCTACGAAGGCGCGGGTCAGCGTCGCGGTGCCGGAGAGCCGCTGGATGAAATTGAGCGCGACGCGTTCCCCTCCGAGGATCGACCGGGTACGGCCCCGCACCTCGGCGACCCCCTGGCCCGGCCGCACCGGGTCGCCCTCCTTGGCGCGGGATCGCCACGTGGCGCCGACCTGCTTGAAGACTTCGCGCGCGACGTCGAGTCCCGCCACGATCGCCTTCTGGCGCGCGACGATGCGACCGATGGCGCGCTTGGAGGCGGGTACGGTGGCTTCTGTAGTGACGTCGCCCCGCCCGATGTCCTCGGCCAGCGCGGCGGAAACGATCGACTTCAGGGTCGGCATGCTCGGCTCTGGCTTGAAGCTTGAAGCTTGGAGCTTGAAGCTGGCCTATGCGGCCTTGTCCTCGAGGAGCTTCTTCATGGCGGCCCCGATCTCGGCCGGGCTGATGACGCAGGTGACGCCCGCGGCGCGGAGCGCCTTGTACTTCTCCTCGGCCGTCCCCTTGCCTCCCTGGATGATCGCGCCGGCGTGGCCCATCCGCTTGCCGGGGGG
>DASRJF010000414.1:0-4514 GCA_035649615.1 Planctomycetota bacterium
TTGAAGGCGGTCTCGGCGGCGCGCCACTCGAAGCTGTGGGCGCTCGCGGACGACAGCGGGCTGGAGGTCGACGCCCTGGGCGGAAAGCCGGGCATCCACTCGGCGCGGTACTCCGGATCGAACGACGAGAAGAACAACGAGAAGGTCCTGCGCGAGCTCGAGGACGTGCCCGACGCGAAGCGCACGGGGCGGTTCCGCGCCGCGATGGTCCTCGCGGGACCCGAGGGGAAGATCCTGGCGGAGTCCGAAGGGGCGGTCGAAGGCCTGATCGCGCGCGAACTGCGCGGGTCGGCCGGATTCGGATACGACCCGCTCTTCCTCCTGCCGGAATTCGGGCAGACGATGGCCGAGCTCGGACTCGAGATCAAGAACCGGATCTCGCACCGGGCCGTGGCCCTCCGGCGTCTCCGGGAGAGGATGATGGAACTCAAGTTGACCGCATGAATATTTGACTTGGCCCGCCCCGCGCCATACCAATGGAGCCGTCACCATGAGCGCCCGCCAGAAAGACGAAGACGCCCCCGGCCGGTTCATCGAGCCGGAAGCCCGGAAGGCCGACCGCATCTTCTCGTCGTTCGAAGTCCGCCTCTCGAAGTCGGTTCTCGACCGCGATCCCCGCAATGTCGAAGCGCTCACGATCCTCGGCGCGGCGCTGACCCGGATGGGGCGCCACGAGGAGGCGCTGGAGATCGACCTGCGGACCACGACACTGCTCCGCAACGAGCCCACCGCGTTCTACAACCTCGCCTGCAGCTACTCGATCCTGAACCGGATCGACGAATCGATCGCCGCGCTCAAGAAGGCCCTCGACCTCGGCTACCGCGACTTCAATCACCTCCTGAAAGACGAAGACCTCAAGAATGTCCGCGGCGACGCGCGATTCCGGGACCTGCTCCGGCGCAAGTGGGGCAAACGCCAGCCCTAGGACAGCCATCAGCCTTCAGCCGGCGGGGGAACCGACATGGCGAAACTACGGAGTCCGGAACGGAAGTCCGAGTTTCACCTCGAGGTCGACGACTACCAGCTCCTCAAGCCCGTGGGGGAGGATTTCGACGACAACTGGCTGGTCCTCAAGATGTCGGTCGAAACCCCCGAGCGCCGCTGGAACGGCCACGGGCCTTACCTCACCACGTTCGAGGTGAACCACCTCGTCAACCGCCTGAAGGCGTGGTGCGCCGGCGGCGCCGAGGAGGAGGTCCTCAAGTTCACGGTGCCCAATCTCGCGTTCGCCAAGAGCCCGTCCGGTCGCGATCTCCTCGCCCTGCGCCTGGGCTTCGACCTCGACTGCCATCCCGATCCGCAGGGAAAGGCGGGGAATCCGCTCTGGGTCCAGTTCGACGTCACTCCCGCCGAGCTGCAGGAATTCGCGGTCACCCTCGAGAAGGAAATCGCCGCCTTTCCCGAGCGGCACCTGACCCGCGGCTCCAAGGTGTACAAGCCCAAGCCCGCCAAGTAGCCGCGGGGTATCATTGGCGATGATGGATCGCCGCGACTTCCTGCGACTCGCCGCCGCGGCGGGACTGCTCGGCCCCGCCGGATTCAGCTGCCAGGGAGCCTCCCCGGCGGCGGCGCCTTCCACGCCCCTCGGGACGAGGTACCTCGAACGCGGCCTCGTCGCGCTGAGCGACGCCCACCACCGCGGCTGGCTGCGGGGCCACTACGGCGCGGCCGTGCTCTCAAGCTATTACTTCGCCCGGGAGAACGGGCTCGACGAGCGCACGGCCCGGGCGCTCGAATCCAACATCGAGGCCTTCATCGAGCGCAGTCCCGGGGAGTTTCCGGCCCCGGATCCCGGGCGCGGCACGGCGGACGCGGCCCGGATCGTCGAACGGCTCGATGGCCAGATCGCGGACCTCCGCGTGGGTGGGCACGATGTGATCTTCGCGGCGCTCGCGCTCCGGGCGTTGCGCGACCTCCCGGCCTTCGCGACGCCCTCCGTCGTCGACGGGATCTGCCGGCTCCTCGAACTCGTCGTCTCCAGGAATGCGCCGGTGCAGGAGACCCCGTACAATCGCGCCCACCCCCTGCCGGAATTCGCTGGCTCGAAGGACATCGCCACGATCACCCTGCGCGAGACGCTGCGTCCGTGGGGCGACGTGATGAGCGTGGGCGCGAGCGGCGTCGTCCACTGGATCACCCACGCCGACTCGCTCGTGACGTTGGACGAGCTGGGACACGCGGGAACGGCCCGCCGGGGCCACGCAGCGCTCCGGCTCCACGTCAACCGTCAAGGCGGCGCCGATCCCAGGAACGAACCCGACCGCGCGCCGGTGGACTGGCTCGGGCCCAAGTACTGGGAGAGCGACACGCCGCGCAAGCTGTTCGGCGGCTCCTGGCTGGCGGGCCACGCCTTCAAGCTGCCCTACAGCCTGTTCCGCCTGCTGCGCCGCGAGGACGATCCCCAGGTTCGGACCGAGGTTCTCGTGCGCGCGTCGCACCTCCAGGTCCCGTTCGAATGATCGCCTGCGGCTTCGTGACCTCTTCCGGCACACCGTCATGCGAAGTTAAATGGTGCGTATGGCCAAGCTGAAGACCGTGTACGCGTGCCAGCAGTGCGGGGCCAAGGCGGCGCGCTGGGTGGGCAAGTGCCCGGAGTGCGGCGAGTACAACTCGATGGTCGAGGAGGTCGAGCGTCCGCCCGACCGTCCCGCGCGCCACGTCCTGTCCGAGGAGCGCCCGGTCCCGATCACCGAGGTCGCGGCGACGGAGCGTCCCCGCATCGTCGTCGGGATCGGCGAGCTCGACCGGGTCTTCGGCGGCGGCATCGTCATCGGCTCGGTGGCCCTCATCGGCGGCGATCCGGGCATCGGGAAATCCACCCTGATCCTCCAGGTCTGCCAGCGCGTCGCGGCGCAGGGAAGGAAGGTCCTCTACGTTTCGAGCGAGGAGTCGGTGATGCAGACGAAGCTGCGCGCCGACCGGCTCGGGGCGGCGTCGGAGAACCTCTTCGTCGTGAGCGAGACGAATCTCGACGTGATCCGCGCCTACCTCACCGAGGCGAAACCCGCGCTCGCCGTGATCGATTCGATCCAGATGATCTACAAGCAGGAGCTCCCCGGCGCGCCGGGCACGGTGGGGCAGGTGCGGGAGTGCGCGGCGGAGCTGACGTACCTCGCGAAGCGCGCGGGGATCTCGCTCTTCATCGTCGGGCACGTCACCAAGGACGGCGCGATCGCGGGGCCGCGGACGCTCGAGCATCTCGTCGACGCGGTCTTTTACTTCGAGGGCGACCGCTTCCAGTCGTTCCGCGTCCTGCGGGGCGTGAAGAACCGCTTCGGGTCGACGAACGAGATCGGCATCTTCGAGATGCGCGGGTCGGGCCTGACCGAGGTGGCCAACCCGAGCGAGCTCTTCATGTCGCAGGACCGCCACGGCCGCGAGGGCTCGGTCGTGGTGCCCACCATGGTCGGGACGCGCACGCTCCTCGTCGAGATCCAGTCGCTCCTGAACCGCGCGGTGGTCGGCTTCCCAGCGCGGCGCGTGTCGGGGGTCGACTTGAACCGGGTCCAGCTCATCCTCGCGGTGATCGAGCGCCGCTGCGGGCTGCCGGTGGGCGGGCAGGACGCGTTCGTGAATGCGGTGGGCGGCGTGGAAGTCGACGAGCCCGCGGCCGATCTCGGCATCGCGGTCGCCATCGCGTCGAGTTTCCGGAGCAAGCCCGTGCCGTCGCGCCTCTGTCTCTTCGGAGAAGTGGGGCTGGCGGGCGAAGTGCGCGGCGTCGCGCAGGCGGCGGCCCGCGTCATCGAGGCGAAGCGCCTCGGCTTCGAGCGCGTCATCATCCCGGCCGACAGCGCCCGCGCCCTCGAAGCGCCCGGCGGAATCGAAGTCGTGCCGGTGAAGAATCTCCGGGAAGCGTTGGAAGCTTCGGAAGTGATGTGAGCCATGCTCAAGCAAGTGTCCCAAGGCCGGTTCTTTGCGGGGTTTTGCCTGGGACTGGCGGTTCTCTCGGGAGTCATCCTGGCCACGCTCATGCTGTGGGCTTCGACGGCGGACAATAAAAGCTACGCCTTGGGCCAAGGCCTCCTGCGAATGCCTGCGATTGCGTTCAGCTTCGTCGGGATGTGCGCGGGCCTGGGCGAGATCGTCCACTGCGCCTTTACAAAGCGGCGGATCTCCATCGTGACGATTCTCGCGACAATCGCCAACGCGACCGTGTTTGCTTTCTCCGTCGCGTGGGACCGGGCCTGATCCTCAAATCGCCAATCGCCAATCGCAAATCGCCGCGTGACGACGCGTGATTGTGTTCACTACTTCCCCGTGGCTACGCTGACCGCCGCCCAGTGAAGCCCTGAAGCTTCGAAGCCTTGAAGCCCTTCCCGGGAAAGTGCGGTTACTTTCCCGTCGCAACTCTTACCGTTGCTCTCTTTAGAAAGAGGATCGCAAAGCAGTTGTCGAAGATCTGGACGTACTTCCCCGTGTGCCAGTAGCCGGCGGACGTCTGGTTCGACACGAGGAACGTCGCGCCCTCGCCGTACCAGTCGTGGTCGCCCAGGCGCGACACGCCGTCGAGCATC
>DASRJF010000415.1:0-10001 GCA_035649615.1 Planctomycetota bacterium
GGCAGGGTCGGAGCGGCGGTCATTCCAGGGTTCCTCTCTCTCCTCTTTATCGGCCGGTTCAGGCCCTGGGCTTGACGTGGAAGACGGCTTCCCGGACCTCGGCCATCGTCTTCTCGGCGATGGAGCGCGCCTTGGCATTCCCGGCCTGGAGGATCTCGTCCACGCGCCCGGGCCGGGCGTCCAGTTCCTTCCGCCGCTCCCGCATGGGCCGGAGGAATTCGACGACCCGGCCGGCGACATCTTTTTTGCAATCGATGCAGCCGATGGCCGCCGTCGTGCACTCCGTGTAGATCTGCGATCGGCGCTCCGGAGTGGAGAAGAGGCCGTGCCACGAATAGACGTTGCAGACTTCCGGGTGGCCGGGGTCGGTCCGCCTTTGGCGGGCGGGGTCGGTGAACATGGACTGGACCTTCTTCCGGATCTCGGCCTCGGTGTCCTGCAACCCGATGGCGTTGCCGTAGCTCTTGGACATCTTGCGGCCGTCGAGGCCCAGGAGGAGCGGGACCTGGGTCAGTTTCGGCTGGGGCTCCGGGAAGACCGGGCTCTTGAAGATGTGGTTGAAGCGGCGGACGATCTCGCGGGTCAGCTCGAGATGCGGGATCTGGTCCTGGCCCACGGGAACGCAGTCCCCCTTGTAGAGGGCGATGTCGGCGGCCTGGAGGACCGGGTAGCCGAGGAAGGCGTAGTTGTCGACGCCTTTCGCCGCGAGCTCCTTCATCTGGTCCTTGTACGTGGGCACGCGCTCCAGCCAGCCGAGGGGCGTCACGCAGGAGAGGAGCAGGTGGAGCTCGGCGTGCTGGGGCACCGCGGACTGGACGAAGATCGTCGCCTTCTCCGGGTCGACGCCGCACGCGAGCCAGTCGGCGACGTTGTCGCGGAGGTACTGCGGAATGCGGCCGGAGTCCTGGTACTCGCTCGTCAGGGCATGCCAGTCCGCCACCATGAAGAACGCCTCGCACTCCTCCTGGAGGGCGACCCAGTTCTGGAGGGCGCCGAAGTAGTGACCGATGTGCATGGGCCCGGTCGGCCGCATGCCGGAGAGGAGGCGCTTTTTCTTCATCGGGGTTCCCATTGTAACGGCGATCCTACATCGCGCCGAGCGCGCGATGGAACGCGGGCCCCGTGGCCTCCCAGAAGGCCCGGTAGCACAGCTCGAGGGCGGGCTGGATGAAAGCCGAGGACCCGAAGTAGACGAACGCCATGACGAGGATGAGGCCGTACGGCTCGATGGCGTCGAGCGCCGCCTGGACCTCCCGGGGGGAGAAGTGGCGCAGGATGCGCGAGCCGTCGAGCGGCGGGATGGGGACGAGATTGAAGGTCCCGAGGACCACGTTCGAGACGACGAACGAAACGAAGAAGTACCCGTTCGGCGTGAGGATTCCGTCGGCCACGACGGCGGGAGGCACCGCGTGATACAGGGCGACGCACACCCCGAATCCCAGCAGGGCCAGGGCGTAGTTGGACAGGGGGCCGGCCGCCGCGGACAGGCACATGCCGAGCGACGGGTTCCTGAAGTTCATCGCGTTGATCGGGCACGGCTTGGCGCCGCCGAACATGAACTGTCCCCTCGAGGCGTAGTAGAGGAGCGCCGGCAGGACCAGGCTCATGAAGGGGTCGAGATGGTGGATCGGGTTCCACGAGAACCGGTTCGCGTTTTTCCCCGTCGGATCGCCGAGCCAGAACGCGACGCGGGCGTGCATCTGCTCGTGGATGACCAGCGAGACCAGGAGACCGGCGAGGGTGAGAACGATCTTGAGGACGTCCATGGGTTGAGGTTCGGCGGTCCCCATCATATCGGGGCCGGTGGAAATGAGTAAAGCGGCGGCGTGGGCGGCGCTCGCGCTCGACCTGGTGTATCCGCGCGCGTGCGAGTCGTGCGGCGGCCGGCCCGACGGTTCCGTCGACGGCCTCACGTGCGCGGGGTGCGCCCCGCGCGCGGAGTGGATTTCCGGCGAGGCGTGCCGGCGGTGCGGCGCGGAGCGGGCGGGCCCTGGAGGAGAGGCTTCGCCACCCTCCAGGGCGGGCCCTGAAGGATGCGCTTCGCTTACCTTCAGGGCGGGGCCGCGCTGTTCCGAATGCGGCGGGCGGTCGTATCCGTTCCGCGGGGCGGTGGCGGCGGGACGGTACGCCGGATTCGTCCGCGAGCTCGTGCACCGGTTCAAGTTCGGCGGCCGGACCGACCTGGCGCGCCCCCTGGCGCGGCGGATGGCGGAGCGCGTGCGGGCCGCGCGGTGGGGCGCGGACGTGGGGACGGTCGTGCCCGTCCCGATGCGCCGCCTCAAGCTGCTCTTCGAGCGGGGCTACAATCCGGCGGAACTCCTGGCGGACCGGCTGGCGGGGGAGCTGGGGCGGCCCGCGCGGCGGTGGCTCGCGCAGGTGCGGCCGACCCCGTCGCAGACGTCGCTGACGGGCGCGGAGCGGCGGCGGAATCCGCGCGGGGCCTACGCGGCGCGCCGCGCCCGCGGCGTCGTGCTGCTGGTGGACGACGTCCTGACGACGGGGGCGACGGCGTCGGAGTGTTCCAGGGTGCTTCTCAAGGCTGGAGCGTCGGCCGTCTACCTGGCCGTGGTGGGACGATAACCTCGCGAGCGCCCAGGAGTCAGGGTCCAGGGATCCGCTTCGGAAGCCTCCAGCCGCCGGCGATCAGCCACGGAACGAAATCCATTTTTTGTTGACGATATGCAGGGTTTCACTAGGATGCCACCGTCTTAGAAGACAAAGCGCAGCAGGAGCTTCACATGGTGAAACGGATGGGACTGGTTCTGATGATGGCCCTGGTGGCCGTCACGTTCAGCGGCTGCTCGCATGACAGCGGCAGCGTTTTCTACCGCGCGTTCAAGCACCTCGAGTGGCACATCCTGGGGGCGTACAAGGATCTCGTCGATCTGCACAAGGAGATCGACCGCTACTTCTTCGACCTCGACGAGCGGGATCCGGACCGGTACTAGATCGCGCGCCGGTTTCTCGGGACACTTCCAACCCCGGGCTCCCAGAGCCCGGGGTTGTTTTTTTTGGAGGGGGCGGCGAATAGGGTTTAAAAAGAGGGGGGAGTGTTTTAGACTTGAGATCGGCCTCTGCGGTGTTCGACAGGATTCCTGACAGAACCTACGAATGTGTGCGGGGGCGCCGAAGCTCCCCGTACCGGGGGCATGCCGTCCGGCCTCGAGCGATAGCCGGGAAGGACGGAAGCTCCGGGGTGCGGGGGTGGCGCCCGCGTGGAAAAACGGTTCGTTAAGAAGCATCCTGGCGGCACAGGCGGAGGCCTTTTTTTATTCCTGTTCTTTTTTTCGGCGGTGCGGATGGTTCAGTCGCCGGTCACCGTGGTGGGGGCGGGGCGGACGGGGCGCGCGCTGGGCCGCTTGATCCATCGCGCGGGGATCCCGATCGGCGCGGTCACGTGCCGCACGCTGGAACGGGCGCGCGAGGCGGTCGCCTTCATCGGGGCGGGGACGCCCGCGTCGGGCCTCCCGCCGGGGCGGAGCTCGGGCCTCGTCCTCGTGTGCGTGCCGGACGGCGCGGTGGCGGACGTCGCGTCCTCGCTCGACGTGGCGCGGGGGACGGTCGTCGCGCATGTCGCCGGCGCGCTGGGGTCGGAAGCGGCGGCGGGCGCGCGGGGGGCGGAGCCGGGATCGCTGCACCCCCTGAGGAGTTTCGCCGATCCGGAGCGGGCCGCGGCCGCGTTCGCGGGCACCGCGTGCGCCGTGGAAGGCACTCCGCCGGCGGCCGAGGCGCTCCGGGAGCTGGTCCGTCGCATCGGGGGCGTGCCCCTGCAGGTGGCGCCGGGGGGCAAGCCGCTCTATCACGCCGGCGCGGTCTTCGCATCCAACTATCTCGTGGCGATCCTCCACGCCGCGGAGCGCCTGTTCGAGGCGGCCGGGATCCCGCGCGACGAGGGGCGGTCGGCCCTGGGCCGGCTTGCGGGAGGGACGCTCGACAACGTGAAGGCGTCGGGTCCCGAGGGGGCGCTCACCGGGCCCGTCGAGCGCGGCGACGACCGGACCGTGGCGCGCCATCTCGAGGCGCTCCGCCGGGCCCGGCCGGACCTGGCGGCGCCGTACGCGGCGCTCGGGCGGATGGCCCTCGAGCTGGCCAAGTCCCGGGGGAGCCTCGGCCGCGACGCCGCGGATCGCGTCGCCGCCGCCCTGGAGTCCCCATGAACATCATCCTGATCGGGTTCCGCTGCGCCGGGAAGACGACCGTCGGCCAGCGCCTGGCGCAGCAGATCCGGGCGGAGTTCGTCGACTGCGACGAGTACATCGAGACGAAGACCCACCTCACGATCCGGGAGATCTTCGACCTGTGCGGCGAATCGTATTTCCGCATGCTCGAGGGGGACGCGATCAAGGAGGTCTGCCGCCTCGACGGACGGGTCATCGCGACGGGCGGGGGCGCCGCGCTGCGGTACAAGAACATCCACAACCTGAGGAACAACGGCGTCGTCTTCTTCCTGGACGTGGGGCCGGACGAGGCGGCGAAGCGGATCACGGCCGATCCGAAGTCGCGCACCCGCCGTCCGCCGCTCACGCAGAAGGACCTGAAGAGCGAGGTCCGCGAGCAGGTGGGGCTCCGGAGGGACTACTACTTGAAGGCGGCGGATTTCACGGTGCGCACCGACCAGCGGAGCGCGGAAGAGGTGGTCCTGGAAATCGTCTCCCGGCTCAAGAACCGCGGGCTGGCCGCCGGCGGGGACGACCGGGACGCGAGTCTCGCGTAGACCGATCCTGGATTCTCGAAACTCGATTGGTGAACTCGCGGACGCGATGCGGGCGTCATATGAGGCAGGGCAGGTTGATTCCGGCGGAGCGATTCCGGATTCCTCATTCCCCCCTTCGCCCCGCTTCTCTCTTTTCCGGTCCGTTCCCGTCGGGGCTGCGGGGGGCGAGCCATATTCCAAATTCGTAATTTGTTCTTCGGCCTGAGTTGCTGATTGATGTAGGTGCCGGCTGTTCCGGACGGTCGTTGTCAGATGTAACCTCCCCTCTGCTTGCGGAGATCCTCCGCAAACCGCACGGGCCGCCGGCGGCGGCACCGGCGTGGCGTTGGCTCGAGGTTGTTCAAGGGGGGTGCGCCATGATGTCGGGACGCGAGTCGATCATGAGCGAACGGCAGTTTCACCTCGTGTGGCGGCTGGGCTGGTTCCGCCACCGGGGCCTGCTGCTGGAGGACGGCCGTCCGCTGGAAGTCCTCTTCCCGGGGTATCCCACCGGGGGCGGGGGGCCCGATTTCCGGGACGCGCACCTGCGCATCGAGGGCGTCGAAGTCACCGGGGACGTGGAGCTTCATCTCGATCCGTCGGGGTGGCGCCGCCACGGCCACGGCGGCGATTCGGGATACGCCGGGGTGGTTCTCCACGTGGCCCTGCACCGGGACCCCTTCGGGGGCCGGGCGGGCTCGCGCGACGGGGCGCCCGCGGCGGAGCTGGTGCTGGAGCCCCACCTCGAACTGAGCGTCTCCGAGCTGGCGTCCTGGACCGGGGGGAGTCATATCCCGGCGCCCGCCCGGCCGGACGAGGGCGAACTCCTGGCCCGGCTCGAAGCCCTGGGGCGCGCGCGGTTCGAGCGGCGCCGGGCGGCCTTCGGCCGGGCCGCGCGCGCCGCGGGATTCGAGGAGGCCCTCTACCGCGGCCTCATGACGGCGCTCGGGTATCGTCTCAACAAGGCGCCCTTCGCGGAGCTCGCGCGCCTCGTGCCCCGGGGCGCCACGCGGGGGGCGGACCGCCCCGCGCTCGAGCGCCGGTACGGCGGCGGGGCGGCGAACCTTCCCTGGCGGACGGCCGGGGTGCGTCCGGCCAATCACCCGGCCCGGCGGCTCGCGGGATGGTGCCGGCTGCTCCCGGGAATCCCCGGCACGCTCGGGGAACTCACCGCGGCGGCGATCGTGGAACGAAGTGACGGTCTCATCGGACCCGATCGGGCCGCAGCCATGGTCGCGTCGATCCTGCTGCCCGCCCGCAACGACTGGCCGGGGTTCGAGAAGCTCCAGCCGGGCGCCCCCGATCGCGCCGTTCGCGAGGCGGCAGCCGCCCTGGGGATCGATCCCGAGCGGCTCGCCACCCAGCCCTTGCGGTGGGGCGCCCTCGAATGGCGCCGGGGCCTGGCCGAAGGAATTCAATATTTGAATCGCCTTGCCCCGACATAAAGCCGGTGTTAAGCTTCTCCCGGCACTGCGGGCGTCTGTCTGGGGGTGTCCGACCATAGGGGTTCAGGCTGCGGGGTGTCCGGCGATCCGGGGGGTCGAGTCGGGGATCGCGGGATGTGCGGGAGGTCGGCATGGGTCTCAGCCTTGTCCGGTGTCCTTTTTGCGACCGGCGGTACAACGTCACGGGGATTCCGCCGGGGACCCGGGTCCTGTGCACCTCCTGTCGAACCGTCCTGACCGTTCCCGGGAATCGGTTCGTCGCGCCTCCTCCCTTCTGGCACCGCTTCGTGCCCCGGTCGGGCGCGGCCCAGGCGATCTCGGCCCTGTTCGGCGGCCTGGTCCTCGCGACCGTCGCCCTGGCCATCGCCTTGAAGGAATCCCAGCTGCCGCCGGTGGCCTCCACTCCCACGAGGGATTCCACGACCCTGAAGTCGCCCCCGACCGATCCGGACACGAAGAGCGCGTTCCTGGTCGGGAACGTCAGCGAGAACCTGAAGCGGGTCTTCGACGATTTCGGGAGCAACCCCCGCTTCGAGATCTACAAGAGCGCGAACCTGAAGCCGTTCGTGCTCATCGGGGAAAAGGACCCCGGGGCCGACCTGGCCGTGATCTTCGCGCAGTTCGAGGACCTTCTCCCCAAGCTGTACCGGACGTTCATGGAAGAGTTCGGAAAGCCGCTGAAGCTGGAGCGCATCGAGGATCCCGAGCTTCCCATCGTCTTCTACACGAAGCGCCAGTCTTACGACGCGTGGTGGCGCGGCGTCTACCGCAAGCCGCCGATCCCGGAAGTCTACGGGGTCTTCAGCTACCTGGAGCGCCGGGTGAATTTGTACTACGACATCGCGCTCGACAACATCGACTCGGGCCGCACGCGCGAGGTGCTGCTCCACGAGGCGATCCACCAGCTTGTCGACCACTACACGCGCCGGCGGAAGAAGTCGGACTGCCACGGCGCGTGGTGGTTCCAGGAAGGGCTCGGGAACTACTTCGAGGGGTACTACCTCACCGAGGGCGAGCTGACGCTGACCCCCGGGAAGATGACGTCCCGGCTCCCGCTGGCCCGCGAGCTGCTCACGACGCGGGCGTCGGAATACCAGCCGCTCAAGTTCCTGATCGTGTGGGATGTCGACTCGATCTGGTCGAAGTGGCTCGGCGTCTCCTCGCCGGAGGAGCGGAAGGAGCAGGTCCAGAAGCTGCAATGCCACTACGCGCAGGTGTGGGCGTTCGTCCACTTCCTCTGCCACGAGTCGGACGGCAAGTACCGCGAGTTCTTCCTGGAGTATTTCCAGTGCGAGCTCCAGGGCCAGGGGGGATGGGACACCTTCAGCCGGCTGCTCAACCGCCATCACCCCGAGATCAAGGAGTTGAACCAGCTCGAGGAGCAGTTCAAGGAGTACCTCAAGAAGCTCTGAATCTTGGAGTCCTGGGTTCAAGGTCCAAGGTGATCCAAGGTCCGAAGTCCTGCGTCGGTCCGGAGTCCTGCGTCGGTCCGAAGTCCAGGGGCGCGCGGCCCGCTTTCGGCTTGGAGGCGCCCGTCCCGACCGATATGTTGAGGCCGTGATCCCCGCCATCTTCCCGCTCCTTCCCCTCCTGTTTCACCTCCAGGAATCCGCGGAACCCACGCCGCTCCAGAGGCTGCGAAGCGGCGACCCGATCGTCCGGCAGGCGGCGGAGCGGGAGCTGGCGGAGGCGGGCGCCCAGGCCGTGGCCGGGCTCCGCCGCGCGCTGGCGCACGAGGGCGAGCCCATCGAGCCGCGCGTGGACGCGCTGGTGCGAAAACTCTCCGCCGCGACCTGGAAGGAGCGGGAGCAGGCGACGCGGGACCTGGTCCTGCTGGGCCGGGACGCCCGGCCGCGGCTGGAGACGTTCGAAAACTCGACCGACCTCGAAGTCTCGTGGCGGGTCAAGTCGATCCTGGCGGAGCTGAAGGAGCGGGAGCCGGGGGAGGCGGCCGCGAGCGCGTTCGCGGATGCCGCGATCTGCCGCCTCCTGGCCGCCGCGGGCGACGGCGAATCGGCGGGTCTCATCCTCGGCGCGCTGAAGCGCGCCGAAGGGGCGCCGGCCGAGGCCGTGCTCGATCTCCGGTTGAGCGCGGTGGGGGCGCTCGCGGACTTGAGGGCGTCCCTGTCGGCCGAGCAGGCGGAGCGCGCGACGGAGGAGGGACTGAAGCTGCTCCGGGAGCACCGGCACCGGCGCTCGATCGGGCAGGTCCTCAAGTCGCTGGGGCGGCTGAAGTCCCCGGCCGCCGTGCCGCCGCTGAAACAACTCGCGGAGGACGCCGTTTTGAAGGATCTCCATCTCAAGCGAGGGGCGCTCGCCGCGCTGGCGTCGATCGGCCGGCGCGAGGCGATGCAGGCGGTGATCGACGCCCTGAAATCTCCCGAGCCCTACCTTCGGGAGGCCGCGATCCAGATCCTGGCCGCGTCGGGCCTTCCGGATCCGGACTTCGATCCCGCGTCCGGGCCCGCGTCCGAGGAGCTCCGGAGCCGCATTCTCAAGTGGTGGGAGCAGCAAGGCTCCGGCGTGAAGTGATCGCCGTCTCCATCGCCGGTCCCACGGCCGCGGAGGCGGCCGCGCAGATCGAGGCCGCGCGGCGCGCGGGCGCCGATCTCGCGGAAGTCCGCCTCGACCTCTTTCAAGAACCCGACCTCGGTCCGCTGCTCGAGAAAAAGTCGCTCCCGCTGATCGCGACGGTGCGTCCCGCGTGGGAGGGGGGCGGCTGGAAGGGGAACGAGGACGACCGGATCGCGATCCTGCGCGAGGCGGCGCGGGGGGGCGCGGACTGGATCGATCTCGAATTCAGGGCGTACAAGGATTTCGACCGGGCCTCCGCGAAGCTCATCGTCTCGTACCACGACGGCGCGAACACGCCGCCCGATCTCGGCGCGACGCTCCGCAAGATGGCGGCCCTCGAGCCCGATCTCCTGAAGGCGGCGGTGACGGCGCGCGGGACCGCCGACGCGCTGGCCGCGGTGCGCGTCCAGCGGGAGCTCGAGCGCCCCGGGGTCGTCATTCCGATGGGGGATTGGGGCGAGGCGGCGCGCGTGCTCTACTCCCGGCTCGGGGGATGGATCACGTACGCCGCTCCGGAGCGGGGGAGGGAGACGGCGCCGGGTCAGTTGACCGTCGCGGAACTGGCGCACGATTACCGCGTCAAGGCGATCGACGACGAAACCGCGGTGTACGCGGTCTTCGGCGATCCGGTGGCGCACTCGCAGAGTCCGCGGCTCTTCAACCGCGCGTTCCAGGTCCTCGGGATCAACGCGCGGTACGTGAAAGTGCGGCTCGATTCCGCGGCGCTCCTGCGCGAGGCGATGTTGGTCCTCGGGATCCGCGGCGGGAGCGTGACGATCCCGCACAAGGTCGCGGCGCTCGAGTTCGTCGAGTCGCCCGACGAGCGCGTGACGGCGATCGGCGCCGTGAACACGGTGGTGGACCGCGGGGGGCGGCTGCACGGCCACAACACGGATGTCCTGGGCGCGGTCGAGGCGATCCAGGCCGCGGCCATGCGGAAGTGGAAGCACGGCGCGTACGGGATGCGGGCGCTGGTGGTCGGCGCCGGGGGCGTCGCGCGCGCGGTGGCGTGGGGCTTGAAGGCGGAGGGGGCGCGGGTCACGATCGCGAACCGGACGTTCGAACGGGCGCGGGCGCTCGGGCAGGAGCTCGGGTGCGACTACGTGCCGATGGACCGCGTCATCGAGGCGCGGGCGCAGATCGTGGCGAACGCGACGAGCGCCGGGATGGGCGGGACGCCGTCGCTGTTTCCGAAGGAGCTGTGGAAGCCGGACATGGTGGCGTTCGACGTGGTCTACACCCCGCGCCGCACGCCGTTCCTCGAGGAGGCGAGAGCCGCGGGCGCCACG
>DASRJF010000416.1:0-4607 GCA_035649615.1 Planctomycetota bacterium
TTGCGAGCGACCGCCCTCACGGGCAGGATCACCACCGGCAGCCCCGCGAACTGCAGGCGCCGCTGGATTTCGAACGCGACGTTGCTGTGGAGCATCCGCGTCCAGATCGACTCCTGCGCGAACGCCAGCTGGCCGCCGAAGACGACGCACTGGTTGTACTCGCGCGCCAGCTCCGGGCAGAGCTCCGACAGCTCGTCCACCGGGTCCGTGCCCAGCGCCATCCGGAAGTCCGCGGCGAAGCCCGCGCGCCGCGCGAATTCGACGTACCGCTTCAGCTGCTCCTCCGTCGACCGGCTCAGCTCCGCGATCTCCTTCTCGCCCCGCAGCCGGTCGTAGTCCACGACCGCCGCGGAGACGAAGATGACGTTCCGGAACTGGCCGGGGAACATCCGGAAGATCGTCAGCAGCGCGTGGATCCCCAGGCCGTTGTACCCCGACACGAGCAGGATCGCCGTCGGCGCCTTCGGATCGAGCGGCCGCGGCGTCTTCGGCACCGGCCCGGGGTCGACGCCGAACATCTGCTTGTCGAGCGTCGCCAACAGCGCCTGCGTCCGCCGGTAGTGGCGCCGGATGGCGTGCGCGAGCGCGATGAGGCCGCCGATCACGAAGAGGCAGATCCACGCCCCGTCCAGGAATTTGAAGATGATCGTGATCGTCAGGATCGAGGCCGTCAGCAGCAGGCCGACGGCGTTGACGCCCATCCCCCAGAGCCGGCCCTTCTCGCCGGGAGACGTGATCCAGTGCCACACCATGCCCAGCTGGGTCAGGACGAACGTGATGAAGACGCCGACGGAATAGAGGATGACCAGCATCTTGACGTTGCCCCCGGTGAGCACGACGAAGAGCAGCGCGCCCGCGCCCATGAGCAGGACGCCGTTCTGGATCACCAGGCGGTCGCTCAGCCGGCTGAACTGGCGCGGCACCCAGCCGTCGACCGACATCGTGGCGAGCACGCGCGGCCCGTCGATGAACCCCGCCTGCGCGGCGACGAACAGGAGCCCGGCCTCGCCGATCAGGGCCACCGTCAGGAAGATCCGCCCCGCGGTCCCCTCCCCGAGAATCTGCTTGAAGAGCGTCGCGTTCAGCGTCCTCCCGGGCTCCGCCTGCACGCCCCACAGTTGGAACGCGATGAGGAGCCCGGTCGCCGTGAAGGCCAGCGAGAGGGCCATGTAGAGCATCGTCCGCCGCGCCGTGTCGACCTTGGGCTCGCGCATGATCTGGACGCTGTTCGAGACGGCCTCGATTCCCGTGAACGTGCCGCCGCCGAGCGCGAACGCCTTCATGAGGATGAAGACCAGCGCCCACACGCCGCTCTTCGCGGCGTCGGTCTGGATCATCTCCGCGCTGCCGGTATAGCTCTTCCAGAAATTGGGGGCCTGCGTGATCCCGAGGATGATGAGCGCCACGTGCGTGACCAGGAACAGCATGAAAACCGGCATGAGGAATTTGATCGACTCCTTCACGCCCCGGAGATTAAGGGTGATGAGCGCGAGGACCGACAGGATCGTCACCGGCAGCTTGAGCCATTGCCAGCTCAGGGGAAGGAAGCTGAGGAACGCCGCGATGCCGCTCGCGCACGAGATCGAGATCGTCAGGAAGTAATCGACGAGCAGCGACACGCCCGACACCACGCCGGGCGTCCGGCCCAGGAGCCGCGTCGCGACGAGGTATCCGCCGCCGCCGGCCGGGAAGAGCGCCACGACCTGCGAGTAACTCGCCGAGATGATGAAGATCGTGATCGCCACGAGACCCGCCAGCGGCCACACCAAGTGGTAGTGGGTGTCCAGGTGCAGGTAGGCTTCTTCCGGTCCGTAGCAGGAGGACGAGAGCCCGTCCGCTCCCAAGCCCACCCACGCGAAGAAAGCGATGAGCGTCAGGTGCCGGAGGACCTTGGAGTCCGTCGGATCCTTGGGCGGACCGATTAAGAGTTTGGTGATGCGTTTCATGGATGTAGAATTGCGCGTCGATGATAGGGCTTCCGACGGCTCCAATCAAGCGGCCCCGGCGTTGGCCACTCTCGCAGGCCATGTAACTATATGAAGGCCATAGTAATAGGCGCGGGCCGGATGGGGCGCGCGATCGGGCACGACCTGGCCCGGTCCGGATGGCAAGTTCGATATGTCGACGCCGATCCCAAGACCGGCGCGGAAATGGCCGACGTCGCCAAGCCGACCCCGGATTTGTTCCGCGGGGCGGACGTCGCGATCAGCGCGGTGCCTTTCAGGCTGAATGTCGGGCTGGCGAAGGCCGCGGTCGCGGCCGGCGTCCACTTCTGCGATCTCGGCGGGAACGACGCCGTCGTCGCGAAGGAAATGGCGCTCGACCGGGCCGCCGCGAAAAAGGGAGTGTGCCTCGTCCCCGACTGCGGACTCGCGCCCGGCATGGCCTCGTTCCTGGTCGCCTGGGGGCTCAGAGATTTCAAGAAGCCGGACCGCGTCCGAGTCCGCGTCGGCGGATTGCCGCTCGAACCGAAGCCTCCCCTGAACTACCAGATGGTCTTTTCGATGGGCGGCCTCATCAACGAGTACCGGGGCTACGGCCGCACGCTGCGCCAGGGCCGCCTCGCGCGCGCCCGGGCCATGACCGGGATCGAGGAGGTGGACTTTCCCCCCGTGGGCCGCCTCGAGGCCTTCCACACGTCCGGCGGGGCCTCCACGATGCCCGACACGTATCGGGGCCGGGTCGGCTCGCTCGACTACAAGACTCTCCGGTTCCCCGGACATTGCGTCCTGATGCGTAAGGCGCTGAAGATGAAGGATCCGGGGGCCTGGGTCCTTAAGAATGTTCCTCCGACCGGGCCGGACCAAGTCCTCGTGCGGATCGAGATCGAAGGAGACGGCCGGCGCTGGAGGCTGAACCTGCGCGACGTGGAGCGCGACGGGTTCACGGCGATGCAACGGACCACCGGGTTCTCCGCCTCGATCGTGGCCCAGCTCATCGCGGGCGGGAAGGCGGCGCGCGCGGGGGCGCTCCGGCAGGAGCGCGATTTCAGTCCCGGCGACTTCGTGGCCGAACTTGGGAAAAGGGACTTCGCGTTGGAAGTGAATTGAGATGGACGTCTTCGGCCTGATCTGGATTGCGATCGCGGCGGCCTGGGGCTGGATGCAGTGGCCCAATTCGTCCAACCCCTCGAGACTCGTCCTCATCCTGATGCTCCTCTGGTTCGCGGGCGCCGTCCTGATTTCGATTCCCTACGTGCGCCGATGGGGCGCCGGGATCCGGGACGCGATCTGGATCTCGGCCATTCTCTGGCTCGCGGTGTCGCTGCCGGCCGTGTCGCTGTGGAGCGGGCCGTCGAAATCCCTCTATCCCTTCGCGTTCGGCCCGCTCTATGCGACTTTCCTGCTCCTGGTGTTCCGGAACCAGGGCCGCTACGCGCATTCGAAGCGCGACTTGCCGGAACTCGAGGGCGAGCCCCGGGAGGCGGCGGAGGCGATCCTCCGCAAGGCGGGCCTCACGCCCGTGGCGATGAGGGTCACGCCGCTTCAAACTTTCAACGGCGCGGTGGCGGGTCTCCGGAAGTGCATCCTGCTCCTCGACCGGCGGGCCAGCGTCGAGTTGACGATCCCCGATCTTTCAGCCCTCGTCGCCCACGAGGCGGGCCATTTGAAGCGGGGCGACGTGTACCTCCACCTCCTCATCGCTCCCCTGGCCCTGTTGTGCGGGCTCGAGGCGGAGGAGCGCACGGGCCTCAAGATGTCCTTCCTTCCGGTCTTCATCTGCCTGTACGCGGGAGCCGGGATGGCGCTTCGCCAGTTCGCGGAGCTCCGGGCGGACCGGTTCGCGGCGAAGCTGACCGCGCCGGGCGATGTGGGGTCGATGTTGAGGCGCGTGCATGGAGACATGCCGTTGTCGGTCGGACGCACGGCCCGCGCCCCGCTCTTCGCGCCCTTCCTGACCCATCCTCCCCTCGACGTGCGGTTGAAGGCGCTGGGAATTCCATCGCGGGGGGGCGGCCGGTGGTACGGCGCGACGATGGCGGCGCAACTCCTGTTGACGAGCCTTCCCTTCGTGATCTCCCTGGCGAGTCCTTCGGCGCCTCCGGCCCTGGTGTGGGGCCCGGCCGGCGTGGTGTTCATCCTGTTCTTCTGGGCGTTCGGGTCGTTGATCGTCCGGGCCCGCCGCTCCTTCGGAATCGCCATGAGCGGGCCGACGCGCGCCGGTCTTTCGAAACCCCTGGTCCTGATCCTGGCGGTGGCGGCCGCCACGTTGACGGCGCTCCTGGCGGTGGGCGTCGATTCCCCCCTGTTCATGGCCTGGGTGATCCTGTCGGCCCTCGTGATTTTCTGCGCCCTCTCGATCTTCCTGTGGCGGCGCTTCGCGGGCGCGGGCCTCGCGACCTTGCCGGGCCCGCTTCGGACGGCGCTCGTGGAAGCCCTGGCCGCGGCTCACGAGGGGAAGCCGGAGCAGGCGCTGGAAAGGCTGGTCTCGGTTCCCACGAATCACTACCGCCACCCGTGGTTCCGCGCCGTCCAGGGGGAGTGCCTGATGCTGGCCGGCCGGCTGGAGGAGGCCGCCTGCTCGCTGGAAGCGGCGTCGGAGCGGGATCCGCGGTTCACGCTTCCCAAGTTCGACCTGTCGATGGTTCTGCTTTTGCAGGGCGACGC